>NZ_JBLIYX010000016.1:0-136720 GCF_057480955.1 Pseudomonas sp. P65(2024) | reverse complement strand
TGGGGATTTTGGGCAGGTCACGCAAGGGTTTCTTTTTGGTTGGCATACATGCACCTCTTACTCATGTTATGCCCGAACACAAAATTTCTGACACCCTCGACTTGCCCCGCGAAGGGCTGCAACGCAGCCCCAATCCAGGCCACACCGCACACACGTAAATCACCTCAACCTCAGCTCAACTCCTGCTTCATCTGCACCAGCGCTACCCGGGACCCATCCGGCGCCCGCCGCTCCTGGATCCCGAACGGCACAAAACCCAGCTGTGGATAAAGCAGCAGCCCTGCGGTGTTGTGATTGAAACACGACACCCAGACCTCCCGCGCCGCAAAGGCTTGGAGAGCCAAGTCGATCATGCACTGCACCAGATAACGTGCCACGCCCTGACCCCGCGCAGTTGGGGCTACAACCACATTACCCAGTGCGCAGACGCCTTCATACTCGGCCTTGTAGAAATTGGCGAAGCCAACGATCACCCCGTCGATTTCGACCACCGTCGAGCCGCTGCGCTGGGCGATGGCTTCGCTCAGTTGCGCGGGAGTGAGCGGGTAGGTGGCTTTGGGGAACATATAGAACAGTTCGTCCGGGCCTTGAGGGAAGTCGCAGAGCGTGGCGATGTCGGCAGGGCGAACGGGTCGATGGCTAAGTGGCATGGATGATGTTCCGCAGTTTTGAGAAAATGCCAACCCTGTGCAACTGATAGCGGGATGTCAATTCTGGGCAGGCTGCTTACAGTGAAGCGACCTCAGGTGTGTTGCCCAGGGCGTGCAGGACAAGTCGATCAAACAAGTTCATTGGCCGTTTTCCAGTCGATCAGCTCCAGATTGCGTCTGGTCCGCTTCATGTCGGCCAAGGCCAGCGAGGCTTTGGCGCGCCATAGGCGGCAGCGGTCGTCGTAGTCGAGTTGGCCGTTGAGTTCGAGAGCGGTACGGGTGGTATGGACGAACTCGACCGTGCCGAAAGCTGCGCAGCTTATGGTCTGGCTTCGTCCTGACGACATGATAGTCAGCCAGTTCTGTGGTACCTGAGAGATCACTCCGATATCGCTGAGGGCGCACTCGAGGCTGATGTAGTTGAGGTTGTCAGCTCGCAAGCGGGCCGCGGTGTGATAGAGCACGAGCCCAGGGTTGGGTTTGGCCGGAGTGAAGAGGTAAAGCCCCCTGCACGCCCTGATCAGGATGCTGTCGCTGGACGCCCTGCACAGCAGCGAGCGATAGGCGCCGTCGGACAAGCCGGGCACCAGGGCACGCATATCCGCTGGCGTGAACAGATCGCGCTGGGGCGTGGCGAGGTGGTGCAGGCTTCGATAGAGGTACTGAAGCGGCTGCGCAGGCATGGATCGATCAACAGAAAGTCACGGTTTGTGGAACTTAGTGTAGAGCGGCAGCTCTGGCTACACAGTAAGTTGTACTTTGTGTGATTTTCTGTGCAGGAAGGGGGCTAGCGGCGAAGGTTTTCTGGGCTGTTGTAAGGGGCACTCAGAAATTCTCACTTGGTTGCAGCCCTGTTCCCCTCGCTCACCCGTGTAGTCAGCTTAGAAAAAGGCGCTGGCGGCTATTGCGTACCTGGTCGAGTTTTGAGTTGCTACGCGGCAGTGAACAAATCAGCCATGGAACAGGCTTCTGCGATCATTATCTGAGCTGCCGTGTAGGCAGCTCAGATAATTCTCTCCAAGGCTGCTTGAAATTGTTCCGGGTTCACTGCCGTATAGGCAGCTTAAAAATCCATCGGCGGATGAGCCGGGCATAGCCAGTGGTTCTCTGCCGTACAGGCTGTGGGTCACTGAGTCGCTACGGTGAGCAAGGCTTCATGCCTCTTGGCGCCCTGGCATACAAGACCTACTGCGTTGGCGCGAGGTTGATGACACTGTAGGTAAACTCGTAGTCCTTGCGCACGCTGCCGTTTTCGTCGTCCTTCACCTTGACCCGATCATCATCGTGTACGACCAATACTCGGTGCTGATCGAGTACTTCGACACCTTCCGGCTTGTTGGCGAACTTTATCGGTGCTCCATCCTTGCCTCTGACGGGTTGTGGCTGTCCTGCAGCGCCTTTTTCCAGAGGTAGCATCCACAGGTAACCACCGAGGACATCGCCTTTTTCGAAGCTGGTGACGGCATAGAAACGGTCATTGTTGTAACGGTCGAACTCGATGCCTGACAGTCCAAGCTCCGCAAGCGAGCCGTCGGGCAGTCCCAGTTCACGCGCGAGTTTGTCGGGTGTGAGGTCCAGGATGACCTTGAACGCATCGCCCAGCATCAGTTCTCCATCGAGCGGCTTCAACGAAACCGAGAGCAGCAGGAATGAGAAAGTGGCCGTCTTGCTGTCCTGACCGTACTTGCGCAGGCCGATCAACAAGGTGTCGTCGGGGGCGGTTGTCAGTGCTTCGACCTGGAAATAAGACGTGGCGGGCGACTGGGCGCCTCCTTCCTGCTGTTTGTGCAAGTCGATCGCCTTGAAGATCTTTTCCCGCAGTTCGCGCGAGCTGGTGATACCGCCTCGCGTTGAGGGTGACAGGACCTTGGCCTGGTCCGGCGCGATTACAGGCCAGTACACCAAGGTATTGAGCACATCGAGCCCGGGATTATCGAGGGTGCCTTCCTTGTTGAATGCAGTACTGGCGATGACGAATTTGCCGTCCAGGGTGGTGGTCAGGGCTTCGTATTTGTCAGCCTGGCTCAAGACCTGGTTTTCCAAGTAGGTCGGAGGGCCGATGGCCAGGTCGTCCTTGAGCTGCATCGTGAACACTGCGGAGCCAGCGGGGGTGGGCATGCGCTTGTCATTCACGAGGATCAACCCGGCACCGCTGCGCACAACTCCGGACACCTCGCAATTGACCTTCTGTACAGGGCTGAAGCAGGGGGCGATAAAGTGTTGCACCGACTCGGCGGTGGCGGCCATGACGCTGGTCGTGGACAGGCAGCACAGCACGCCTGCTAACAGGATGGATACGTTCCGTGTACACATGCGCTTGATACCCTGGCAGTTGGGCGCCTGATTGCGTCCTTCACGGTCAACATACCCATGGTCTCGAGCCGGGGTAACTGGCATTTTTGCCAGGTGCGAGGCAATGGCGAGAGCTGAGGGAAGGGCAGCTGCCAATTGCAGGCGCAAAAAAACCGACCATAAGGTCGGTTCTTTGCGAGTCCTGATGTCCGAGAGAGCCTACCTACAGGTATATCGCATCACTCGTACGGCTATCAGCCGCCTGATTCACTTCAGCGAAACTTCATTGAACTTGAGTGCCTGCTCTTCATTCATGCGAGTACGGAAGATGAGCTTGATGGATGGCGAGCGCTCGATCTTGCGATCAGCTTCCTGGAAAACCAACGTGACACGGGTGGGCACAGTACGAATCAGCTGGAACTCACCCCATGGATTGTTGCGTTGCTGGCCTACGCGCATTTCGCCGACACGCAACGGGGCGCCTGCTTCGTCGAACAGGCGGGAAGCGTTATCGAAGCGGAAATCACGGTCCATGCCCTGGTTGGTCAGCTCGAAGGTGCAGTTGGGGAAGCGGCCAATGTTCTCGCAACCGATCAGTTCGAACCTGACGTCATCCACCACCTCAAGGCGCTTGCCAAGCAGGTTGTTGCCTTCGTTTTCGACCACGGTCGATTGCACCTTGGCGAACTCGAAGGAAGGCTTCGCATACTCCGTACCCAGAATGAAGAAAATGAACGAGACCGCGGCGATCAGGAAGGTCAGCAGCGTGCCGTGCAGTACTTTGGGCAGGTTGCGCATCTGCCAGCAGATCGACAGGCTGCCAAGTAGCGTGAAGGTACTCACCAGCAGCACGATATTGCGCCAGTTGATGAAGCCAAAGCCAAACACGCTGGGATCAGGCACCAGGTAAGTGATGACAGCCCACATGCCGCCGAGCAGTACACCTATCCCTGTCATTACCTTGGCCACGAGAGATGTGATTCGGCTGCTACGTGTGGAAGGCAAGGTCTGTTCTGCCTGGATCATGCGAACTCCGTTTCGAGGCTGGGATAAAGCGCTAGGCTGATTGCAAACTGACATTATCGGCATCTGAAACGGTTTTGGTAAAGCGCATGACCGAGGGAGGGGATGAAAAGACGAGGGATCGAGCACATCGACGGATGCACTGATTTGCAGGCACAAAAAAACCGACCATAAGGTCGGTTTTTTCTGGATCTTGGTGCCCCGAGGGAGACTCGAACTCCCACTCCTTTCGAAAACGGATTTTGAATCCGCCGCGTCTACCAATTCCGCCATCAGGGCTTGTGGCGCCGCAGTATAGAGAGGTCGCCCAAGGTGGTCAATCGGCTTTCATGGTCAATTTTCACGCATTGGGCTAAACTTCCCGGCCCTGTCGAACCCGAACATCATCATGCGCGTCGCCGATTTTTCTTTCGAACTCCCCGATTCCTTGATCGCCCGCCATCCACTGGCCGAGCGTCATGGCAGCCGCCTGCTGGTGCTCGATGGCCCCAGCGGCGAACTGGCCCACAAGCAGTTCACCGACCTGCTCGACTACCTGCGCCCCGGCGACCTGATGGTGTTCAACAACACCCGGGTGATTCCGGCGCGGCTGTTCGGCCAGAAAGCCTCCGGCGGCAAGCTGGAAGTGCTGGTCGAGCGCGTGCTCGACAGCCATCGCGTGCTGGCCCACGTGCGCGCCAGCAAGGCGCCGAAAGAAGGCACGCAGATCCTCATCGACGGCGGTGGCGAGGCCGAGATGGTCGCGCGCCACGACACGCTGTTCGAACTGCGCTTCAGCGAAGAGGTGCTGCCGCTGCTCGAGCGCGTTGGTCACATGCCGCTGCCGCCGTACATCGACCGTCCCGACGAGGGCGCCGACCGCGAGCGCTACCAGACCGTCTACGCCGAGCGCGCCGGCGCCGTGGCCGCGCCCACCGCCGGCCTGCATTTCGACGAAGAGTTGCTGGCGAAGATCGCCGCCAAGGGCGTCGAGCGCGCCTTCGTCACCCTGCATGTGGGCGCCGGCACCTTCCAGCCGGTGCGGGTCGACAAGATCGAAGACCACACCATGCATAAAGAGTGGCTCGAAGTGAGCCAGGACGTGGTCGACGCCGTGGCCGCGTGCCGCGCCCGTGGCGGCCGGGTGATCGCCGTGGGCACCACCAGCGTGCGTTCGCTGGAGAGCGCGGCGCGCGATGGCGAGCTCAAGGCCTTCAGTGGCGACACGGACATCTTCATCTTCCCGGGCCGACCGTTCCATGTGGTCGATTGCCTGGTCACCAACTTCCACCTGCCGGAGTCCACGCTGCTGATGCTGGTCTCGGCCTTCGCCGGTTACCCCGAGACCATGGCCGCCTACGCGGCGGCGGTCGAGAACGGGTACCGTTTCTTCAGTTACGGTGATGCCATGTTCATCACCCGCAATCCGGCGCCACGCGGCCCAGAGGATCAAGCATGAGTCGCACCTGTCGAATGTCGTTCGAACTGCTGGCTACCGACGGCAAGGCCCGTCGTGGCCGGCTGACCTTCCCCCGTGGCACCGTCGAGACCCCGGCCTTCATGCCGGTGGGCACCTACGGCACGGTCAAGGGCATGCTGCCGCGTGACATCGAGGCCATCGGCGCCGAGATCATCCTCGGCAATACCTTCCACCTGTGGCTGCGCCCGGGCACCGAGGTCATCAAGAAACACAACGGCCTGCACGATTTCATGCAATGGAAAGGCCCTATCCTCACTGATTCCGGTGGTTTCCAGGTGTTCAGCCTGGGCGCCATGCGCAAGATCAAGGAGGAAGGCGTGACCTTCGCGTCGCCAGTGGACGGTTCCAAGGTGTTCATGGGCCCCGAGGAGTCCATGCAGGTCCAGCGCGACCTGGGTTCGGACATCGTGATGATCTTCGACGAGTGCACGCCGTACCCGGCCGAGCACGACGTGGCGCGCACCTCCATGGAGCTGTCGCTGCGCTGGGCCCAGCGCTCGAAGAACGCCCACGGCGACAACACCGCGGCACTGTTCGGCATCGTCCAGGGTGGCATGTACCAGGACCTGCGCATGCGCTCGCTGGAAGCACTGGTCAACATCGACTTCGACGGCCTGGCCATCGGCGGCCTGTCGGTGGGCGAGCCCAAGCACGAGATGATCAAGGTGCTGGACTACCTGCCCGCGCAGATGCCGGCTGACAAACCTCGTTACCTTATGGGGGTAGGCAAGCCGGAAGATCTTGTAGAGGGTGTGCGCCGCGGCGTCGACATGTTCGACTGCGTGATGCCCACGCGCAATGCGCGCAACGGCCATCTGTTCGTCGATACCGGGGTGATCAAGATCCGCAACGCGTTCCATCGCCACGATGAATCGCCGCTGGATCCGACCTGCGATTGCTATACCTGCACCAACTTCTCCCGCGCCTATCTGCACCACTTGGACAAGTGCGGCGAAATGTTGAGCAGCATGCTGAATACCATCCACAACTTGCGCCATTACCAGCGCTTGATGGCCGGTTTACGCGAGGCTATTCAACAGGGTAAATTGGCCGCCTTTGTCGACGCCTTCTACGCCAAGCGCGGGCTGCCTGTGCCGCCCTTGGACTGACTGTTCGCATCCATTATTAGAAAATATTCATTAGGAGTGCCCAATGAGCTTCTTGATTCCCGCCGCCTACGCGGACGCTGCAGCCCCAGCCGCCGGCCCAGCCGGTACCGGCTTCGAGTGGATCTTCCTGGTTGGTTTCCTGGTCATCTTCTACCTGATGATCTGGCGCCCGCAGGCCAAACGTGCCAAAGAACAGAAAAACCTGCTGAGCAACCTGCAAAAAGGTGACGAAGTAGTCACCACCGGTGGCATCGCCGGCAAGATCGTCAAGGTTGCCGACGACTTCGTGGTCCTGGAAGTGTCCGACAACGTCGAGCTGAAGTTCCAGAAGGGTGCCGTGGCGGCGACCCTGCCGAAAGGTACGCTCAAGGCTATCTGAGTTACCGGTTTTCTTTTCCAGTCGGGGCGCGCAAAGCGCCCCGCGTCTTGAACGGGCGGCGTGATGCTGAACAAATACCCTCTGTGGAAATACCTGCTGATCGTGGTGGTACTGGCGATCGGCTTCATTTATTCCGCACCCAACCTCTATCCGGATGATCCGGCGGTGCAGATCAGCGGCGCCAGCTCCGCCCTGCATGTCAGCCAGGCCGATCTCGATCGCGTGACCAAGGCCCTGACCGATGCCGGCATCACCGTCAAAGGCGGCAGCCTGGGCGAGAAGGGCAGTGCCCTGGTGCGCCTGACCAATCAGGAAGACCAGCTGCCGGCCAAGGATGTGGCGCGCAAGGCCCTCGGCGACGACTACGTCGTGGCCCTGAACCTGGCCCAGACCACCCCGCAGTGGCTGCGCAACCTGGGTGCCAGCCCGATGAAGCTGGGCCTGGACCTGTCCGGTGGTGTGCACTTCCTGCTGGAAGTGGACATGGACAAGGCCATGACCGCTCGCATGAAAGTCTACGAAGGCGAGGTCAAGACCTTGCTGCGCAAAGAGCGCGTCCGCTACCGCAGCCTGCCCCAGCAGGACGGCGGCATCATGCTGGGCTTCGCCGACGATGCTACCCGCGAACAGGCCCGCAGCCTGATCCGCAAGAATTTCAATGATTTCGACCTGACCACCACCGAGCGCAACGAGCTCGCCGTGCTGCGTCTGGCGCTGACCCAGGCGAAAGTCGCCGAGATCCGCGAATACTCGATCAAGCAGAACCTGACCACCGTGCGCAACCGGGTCAACGAGCTGGGCGTGGCCGAGCCGCTGGTCCAGCGCCAGGGCGCCAACCGCATCGTGGTCGAGCTGCCGGGCGTGCAGGACACCGCCGAAGCCAAGCGTATCCTCGGCAAGACCGCCAACCTGGAGTTCCGCTTCGGTGCCGAGCCGGGTGCGTCCAAGGCCACCACCGAGGTGTTCGAGTTCCGCGAAGGCGGCCGCTCCGCCCCTGTAGAGCGCGGCCTGATCATCACCGGTGACCAGGTCACCGACGCCCAGGCCAGCTTCGACGAGCACGGTCGCCCGCAGGTGAACATTCGCCTAGACGGCCACGGCGGCGAGCTGATGAGCCGCGCCACCCGCAGCAACGTCGGGCGCAGCATGGCGGTGATCTTCATCGAGCAGAAGCCGGTCACCCGCTACCAGAAGCAGGTGGTCGACGGCGTCGAGAAAGAAGTCGCGGTGCAGACCTTCCAGGAAGAGAAGAAGATCATCAGCCTGGCGACCATCCAGTCGCCGCTGGGCAGCCAGTTCCGCATCACCGGCCTGAACGGCCAGGGCGAATCGTCCGAACTGGCCCTGCTGCTGCGTGCCGGTGGCCTGGCCGCGCCGATGTACTTCGCCGAAGAGCGCACCATTGGTCCGAGCCTGGGCGCCGACAACATCACCAAGGGTATCGATGCGTCCCTGTGGGGCATGCTGTTCGTCTCGCTGTTCATCATCGCCATCTACCGCGCCTTCGGCGTGCTGGCGACCATTGCCCTCGCAGGCAACATGGTCCTGCTGCTGGCGCTGATGTCGCTGCTGGGTGCCACCCTGACCCTGCCGGGCATCGCCGGTATCGTGCTGACCATGGGCATGGCGGTGGACGCCAACGTGCTGATCTTCTCGCGTATCCGCGAAGAGATCGCCGCCGGCATGTCGGTGCAGCGCGCCATCCACGAAGGTTTCAACCGCGCCTACTCGGCGATCGTCGACGCCAACCTGACCACCCTGCTGGTCGGTGGCATCCTGTTCGCCATGGGTACCGGCCCGGTCAAGGGCTTCGCGGTCACCATGTCCCTCGGGATTTTCACCTCGATGTTCACCGCCGTCATGGTGACCCGCGCACTGGTCAACCTGACCTGTGGCGGGCGTGACATCAAGAAGCTGTGGGTTTGAGGGAGCTGCGATGAAAACCATCAACTTCATGGGCGTGCGCAATGTCGCGTTCGCCATTACCGTGCTCCTCACCGTGCTGGCGCTGTTCAGCTGGTGGCACAAGGGCCTGAACTTCGGCCTGGACTTCACCGGCGGTACGCTGATCGAGCTCACCTACGAGCGTCCGGCGGACCTGGAAAAGGTCCGTACCGAACTGGTCGGTTCCGGCTTCCACGATGCCGTGGTGCAGAGCTTCGGCGCCACCACCGACCTGCTGGTGCGCATGCCGGGCGATGACCCGCAGTTGGGCAACCGCGTGGCCGAGGCGCTGCAGAAGATCGGCGGCGACAACCCGGCCACGGTCAAGCGCGTCGAGTTCGTCGGCCCGCAGGTGGGCGAGGAACTGCGTGACCAGGGTGGCCTCGGCATGCTCCTGGCCCTGGGCGGGATCCTCATCTACCTGGCGTTCCGCTTTCAGTGGAAGTTCGCCGTGGGCGCGATCATCTCGCTGGTCCACGACGTGGTGGTCACCCTGGGTATCCTGTCGTTCTTCCAGATCACCTTCGACCTGACGGTGCTGGCGGCGGTGCTGGCGATCATCGGCTACTCGCTCAACGACACCATCGTCGTGTTCGACCGGGTGCGCGAGAACTTCCGCGTGCTGCGCAAGGCCTCGCTGATCGAGAACATCAACATCTCGACCACCCAGACCCTGCTGCGGACCGTCGCCACCTCGGTGTCGACCTTGCTGGCCATCGCCGCGCTGCTGTTCTTCGGCGGCGACAACCTGTTCGGCTTCTCCCTGGCGCTGTTCATCGGTGTCATGGCGGGTACCTACTCGTCGATCTACATCGCCAACGTGGTGCTGATCTGGCTGAACCTGAGCAGCGAAGACCTGATCCCGCCGGTCAAGACCGAGGGTGTGGACGACCGTCCGTAAGGCTTGTTCCGCGCCATTCGGCGCAAAGAGAGGCGCGAGTGTTGAACTCGCGCCTTTTTTTTTGCTCCAAGGCAGGGAGAAGGCGGGCCGGAGTCCGCGGGTACGATCAGGAGGTTCACGTGAACAAGTCAATGCTGGTGGGTGCGGTTCTGGGTGCTGTCGGTGTGACTGCCGGAGGTGCTGTGGCGACCTACAGCTTGGTGAACAAGGGGCCTGAGTACGCCCAGGTCACCGACGTGCAGCCGATCAAGCAGCAAGTGAAAACGCCGCGTGAGGTCTGCAAGGATGTCACCGTGACGCGCCAGGCGCCGGTCAAGGACCAGCACCAGATTGCCGGTACGGTGGTCGGCGCCATCGCCGGTGGCCTGCTGGGCAACCAGATCGGTGGCGGTACCGGCAAGAAGATTGCCACCGTGGCCGGTGCGGTCGGTGGCGGCTATGCCGGCAACAAGGTGCAGGAAGGCATGCAGGAGCGTGATACCTACACCACCACGCAAACCCGTTGCAACACGGTCAACGACATCAGCGAGAAGGTGGTTGGCTACAACGTGACCTATTCCATCGGCGACCAGGTGGGCAAGGTGAAGATGGACCACGAGCCGGGCTCGACCATCCCGCTGGACAAGAATGGCAAGCTGGTCTTGAGCCAGAACCAGCCAGGTCAGTAAACCTTTCGCAGGCCGCTCCCACAGAAGGCGTCGATCGCAGATACAAAAAAAGCACCCCGAGGGGTGCTTTTTTGTGCTCGCAATCAGCGCTTAGCGCTTCATGTGCTCTGGCAGGTGCGGCTGGATGGCGGTCAGCACGGCCTTGAAGCACTTGATGTTGCCCGCGACGATGTGGCCCTTCTCGAGGAAGTCGTGGCCACCGTTGAAGTCGCTCACCAGGCCACCGGCTTCCTGGATCAGCAGCACGCCCGCGGCCATGTCCCACTCGGACAGGCCCGACTCCCAGAAGGCGTCGAAGCGGCCGGCGGCGACGTAGGCCAGGTCCAGGCTGGCGGAGCCGGCGCGGCGAATGCCGGCGGTCTGGCCGGTCAGGGCGCGGAACATGCCCAGGTAGTTGTCCAGGTCGGCCATCTGGTTGTCACGGAACGGGAAGCCGGTGCCCAGCAGTGCTCCTTCCAGGCTGGTGCGCGAGCTGACGCGCAGGCGGCGGCCATTGAGCTGGGCGCCACGGCCACGGCTGGCGGTGAATTCTTCCTGGCGAACCGGGTCGACGATCACGGCGTGCTCGAGGCGGCCTCGGTATTTGCAGGCGATGCTGACGGCGAAGTGCGGAACGCCACGCAGGAAGTTGGTGGTGCCGTCCAGCGGATCGATGATCCACAGGTAATCCTTGCCTTCTTCGCCGGTGCCGGCGTGCAGGCCAGTCTCTTCGCCCTGGATCGAGTGGTTCGGGTAGGCCTTGCGCAGGGCCTCGACGATGACCTTCTCGGCGGCGCGGTCAACCTCGGACACGTAGTCCTTGGCCTGCTTTTCGTCGACTTTGATGCTATCCAGGCGTTCGATGGAGCGGAAAATCAGTTCACTGGCGCTGCGAGCGGCGCGCAGGGCGATATTCAGCATAGGCTGCATGGGAAGGTCACCTGGAGATGTTAAAGAGGAAAGCCGATCATTCTAGCAGAAATCTTTCACGACAGAAGTGTCACATTTGCTTTCATGGCGTTACGCTGGTCGGTTCTGTAAGATCGAACCCTCCTGTTTCCGCATCCGAGAGCACGACACCTTGCTGCAAAATATTCGTGTTGTTCTGGTCAATACCAGCCACCCCGGCAACATCGGCGGCGCTGCGCGAGCCATGAAAAACATGGGCTTGTCGCGTCTGGTGCTGGTGCAGCCAAAAGAGTTTCCGGCCGCGGACGCCAGTGCCCGCGCCTCGGGCGCCGACGACGTGCTGGACAACGCCCAGGTGGTCGACAGCCTCGAGCAGGCACTGGTCGGCTGCAGCCTGGTCATGGGTACCAGCGCCCGTGAGCGCAGCATCCCCTGGCCGCTGATCGACCCGCGCGAGTGCGGGGCCAAGGCCGTGGCCCAGGCCATGGGCGGCGAAGAGATCGCCCTGGTGTTCGGGCGCGAGCACGCCGGCCTGACCAACGAAGAACTGCAGCGATGTCACTTCCACGTGCACATTCCCTCGAACCCCGACTTCAGCTCGCTGAATCTGGCCGCCGCCGTCCAGGTGCTCTCCTATGAGGTGCGCATGGCCTGGCTGGCAGGGCAGGGCAGTGCGGCGAAGGTCGAGAAGGTCGACGCCAGCGAGCTGGCGACCATGGACGAAATGGAGCTGTTCTACGACCACCTGGAAAAGACTCTGGTGGACATCGGCTTCCTCGATCCCGAGAAACCCAAGCACCTGATGGCGCGCCTGCGCCGGCTGTATGGGCGAAGCTCGGTGGAGCGTCCGGAAATGAGCATTTTGCGCGGCATCCTTACCGAGACCCAGAAGGTCGCACGGGGCGAGCCGCATAAACGGAAGGACTGACAGATGTTCGAACGTCTGCGTGAAGATATCCAGAGCGTTTTCCATCGTGACCCGGCGGCGCGCAACGCCTTCGAGGTCCTGACCTGCTACCCGGGGATGCACGCCATCTGGCTGCATCGGCTGGGCAATGCCTTGTGGCGACGCGACTTCAAGTGGCTGGCGCGGCTGGTGTCGAACTTCGGTCGCTGGATGACCGGCATCGAGATTCACCCAGGTGCGACCATTGGCCGGCGCTTCTTCATCGACCACGGCATGGGCATCGTCATCGGCGAGACCGCCGAGATCGGCGACGACGTGACCCTGTACCAGGGTGTCACCCTCGGCGGCACCAGCTGGAACAAGGGCAAGCGTCACCCGACCCTGGAAAACGGCGTGGTGGTCGGTGCCGGGGCCAAGGTGCTGGGCCCGTTCACCGTCGGCGCCGGGGCCAAGATCGGCTCCAACGCCGTGGTCACCAAGGCAGTGCCGGCGGGCGCCACGGCGGTGGGCATTCCGGGGCGGATCATCGTCAAGACCGAGGATGACGCCGTCGAGGCCAAGCGCAAGGCCATGGCCGAGAAGATCGGCTTCGATGCCTACGGTGTCAGCGGCGACATGCCGGACCCGGTGGCCCGCGCCATCGGCCAGATGCTCGACCACCTGCAGGCCGTAGACGAGCGCCTGGAGGGCATGTGCGGCGCGCTGACCCGGATGGGCAGTGACTACTGTGCCAAGGAGCTGCCGGCGCTGCCCGACGACGACTTCGCCGCGGCCTGCGCCGAACTCAAGCAGGGCGACACTCAGTCGCATTGATTGCGCCGGACCGACACAAGGGGCGTGTGCTTGCGCCCCTTGTCTGCTACACTCGCGCCCGCCTCCCGCATGCATACCCGACTAAAGCACTAGGTCTAATAGTTGACTTAAATGCTCGGGAATCGCATACTCGCACACATCCTGTAACTCCCGTGGTACCCATACGCCATGCGACTGACTACCAAAGGCCGATACGCCGTGACCGCCATGCTCGACCTGGCGTTGCACGCGCAGCAGGGGCCGGTGTCTTTGGCCGACATTTCCGAGCGCCAGGGCATTTCCCTCTCTTATCTGGAACAGCTGTTCGCCAAGCTGCGCCGCAGCAGCCTGGTATCCAGCGTTCGCGGTCCGGGCGGCGGCTACCAGCTGTCGCGGGGCATGGAAACCATCCAGGTGGCCCAGGTCATCGACGCGGTCAACGAATCGGTCGATGCCACCCGTTGCCAGGGGCTGGGGGACTGCCACGCCGGTGATACCTGCCTGACTCACCACCTGTGGTGCGACCTGAGCCAGCAGATCCATGAATTCCTCAGTGGCATCAGCCTGGCCGACCTCGTCATGCGCCGCGAGGTGCAGGAAGTCGCCCAGCGCCAGGACCTGCGCCGTGTCGCAGGCCGAGTTGCCCAGTTGGACAAGATTGAGACGTCCGCCGTCGACTGAAACCACAGCGACGAGCGACGCCACCGCCTGATAGGAGATACTCAATGAAGTTGCCGATCTACCTCGATTACTCCGCGACCACGCCGGTCGATCCCCGTGTCGCCCAGAAGATGGCCGAGTGCCTGCTGGTTGACGGGAACTTCGGCAACCCGGCCTCGCGCTCCCACGTGTTCGGCTGGAAGGCCGAGGAAGCAGTCGAGAACGGCCGCCGCCAGGTCGCCGAACTGATCAACGCCGACCCGCGCGAGATCGTCTGGACCAGCGGTGCCACCGAGTCCGACAACCTCGCCCTGAAAGGCGTGGCGCACTTCTATCAGACCAAGGGCAAGCACATCATCACCTCCAAGATCGAGCACAAGGCGGTCCTGGACACCGCTCGCCAGCTCGAGCGTGAAGGTTTCGAAGTCACCTACCTCGAGCCTGGCGAAGACGGCATTGTCACCCCAGCCATGGTCGAGGCCGTGCTGCGCGACGACACCATCCTGGTCTCGCTGATGCACGTGAACAACGAAGTCGGCTCGATCAACGACATCGCCGCCATCGGTGAACTGACCCGCTCGCGCGGCGTCTTGTTCCACGTCGATGCCGCCCAATCGGCCGGCCGTGTCGAGATCGACCTGCAGAAGCTCAAGGTCGACCTGATGTCGTTCTCCGCGCACAAGGTGTATGGCCCGAAAGGCATCGGCGCGCTGTACGTCAGCCGCAAGCCGCGTGTGCGCCTGGAAGCCATCATCCACGGCGGTGGCCATGAGCGCGGCATGCGTTCGGGCACCCTGCCGACCCACCAGATCGTCGGCATGGGCGAAGCCTTCGCCATCGCCAAGCAGGAAATGGCCGCTGAAAACGTGCGCATCAAGGCCCTGAGCGACCGCTTCTTCAAGCAGGTCTCGGACCTCGAAGAGCTGTACGTCAACGGCAGCCAGACCCAGCGCGTGCCGCACAACCTGAACCTGAGCTTCAACTACGTCGAGGGCGAGTCGCTGCTGATGTCGCTGAAGGACATCGCCGTTTCGTCCGGTTCGGCCTGCACCTCCGCTTCGCTCGAGCCGTCCTACGTCCTGCGCGCCCTGGGCCGCAATGACGAACTGGCGCACAGCTCGATCCGCTTCTCCTTCGGTCGCTTCACCACCGAGGAAGAAGTCGACTACGCCGCGCAGAAGGTTTGCGAAGCCGTGAACAAGCTGCGTGAATTGTCGCCGCTGTGGGACATGTACAAAGACGGCGTCGACATCTCCAAGATCGAGTGGGCCGCCCACTAAGCAGTCGCCGGCAAGAGCGGCTCCCTGATGAGGAAGGAATTGCACCATGGCATACAGTGAAAAGGTCATCGACCACTACGAAAACCCGCGCAACGTCGGCAAGATGAACGCCGACGATCCGGATGTCGGCACCGGCATGGTTGGCGCCCCGGCCTGCGGCGACGTGATGCGCCTGCAGATCAAGGTCAACGAGCAGGGTGTCATCGAAGACGCCAAGTTCAAGACTTACGGTTGCGGTTCGGCCATCGCCTCCAGCTCCCTCGCCACCGAGTGGATGAAGGGCAAGACCCTGGACGAGGCCGAAACCATCAAGAACACCCAGCTGGCTGAAGAGCTGGCACTGCCGCCGGTCAAGATCCACTGCTCCGTGCTCGCCGAAGATGCCATCAAGGCAGCTGTTCGCGATTACAAGCAGAAGAAAGGCTTGATCTAAGTCGACTGTCGCGAGGTAAGGAGTTCCGATGGCTATCAGCATGACAGAAGCCGCCGCCAACCACATTCGCCGCTCCCTCGACGGGCGCGGCAAGGGTGAGGGCATTCGCCTGGGCGTGCGCACCACCGGCTGCTCGGGCCTGGCCTACGTGCTGGAGTTCGTCGACGAGCTCGCCGCCGAAGACCAGGTGTTCGAGAACCATGGCGTGAAGGTCATCATCGACCCGAAAAGCCTGGTCTATCTCGACGGCACCGAGCTGGACTTCGTCAAGGAAGGGTTGAACGAAGGCTTCAAGTTCAACAACCCCAACGTGCGCGGTGAGTGTGGCTGCGGCGAAAGCTTCAACGTTTGAGGCTGGCCGTGGGTACTCCTTGTCATTTCGCCCTGTTTGACCTGCAGCCTGGTTTTCGTCTGGACCTCGACAAATTGGCCGTTCGCTACCGCGAGCTGGCCCGCGAGGTCCATCCGGACCGTTTCGCCGACGCTTCCGAGCGCGAGCAGCGCGTAGCGCTGGAAAAGTCGGCGGCCCTCAACGACGCCTACCAGACCTTGCGCAGCGCGCCGCGCCGGGCCCGCTACCTGCTGGCCATCGGCGGCCATGAGGTGCCTCAGGAAGTCACGGTGCACGACCCGGACTTCCTGCTGCAGCAGATGCAGTGGCGCGAAGAACTCGAAGACCTGCAGGACGAAGCCGATCTCGACGGTGTCGCCGTGTTCAAGAAGCGCCTCAAGGTCGCCCAGGACACGCTGAACGAGGATTTCGCCGCCTGCTGGGATATTGCTGCAGAGCGTGAGCAGGCCGAGCGCCTGATGCGCCGCATGCAGTTCCTCGACAAGCTCGCCCAAGAAGTGCGCCAACTCGAAGAGCGCCTCGACGATTAACCCCGGCGTTGCCCGTGATGACGCCTAAGGTACTCAGATAAGCATGGCCCTACTGCAGATCGCCGAACCCGGTCAGAGCCCCCAGCCGCACCAGCGCCGCCTGGCGGTGGGCATCGACCTGGGCACCACCAATTCTCTCGTCGCCGCCGTGCGCAGCGGGCGCAGCGAACCGCTGCCCGATGCCCAGGGCAGTGTCATCCTGCCATCCGCCGTGCGTTATCTCGACAACGCTGTCGAAGTCGGCCTGGCCGCGCGCGAGGCTGCCCCCAGCGACCCGCTCAACAGCATCCTGTCGGTCAAGCGTCTGATGGGGCGTGGCCTGGCGGACGTCAAGCAGCTGGGCGAGCAACTGCCGTACCGTTTTGTCGGCGGTGAATCGCACATGCCGTTCATCGACACCGTCCAGGGTCCGAAAAGCCCGGTGGAAGTGTCGGCCGATATTCTCAAGGTGCTGCGCCAGCGTGCCGAGGAAACCCTCGGTGGCGAGCTGGTCGGCGCGGTGATCACCGTCCCGGCCTATTTCGACGATGCCCAGCGCCAGGCGACCAAGGACGCCGCCAAGCTGGCCGGCCTCAATGTCCTGCGCTTGCTCAACGAGCCGACCGCGGCTGCCGTGGCCTATGGCCTGGACCAGGATGCCGAAGGCGTCGTGGCGATTTTCGACCTGGGCGGCGGTACCTTCGATATCTCCATCCTGCGCCTGACCGCCGGTGTCTTCGAAGTGCTGGCTACCGGTGGCGACACTGCCCTGGGTGGCGATGACTTCGACCATGCGATTGCCGGCTGGATCATCGGGCAGGCTGGCTTGTCCGCCGATCTCGATCCGGCCACCCAGCGCCTGCTGCTGCAGACCGCTTGCGCGGCCAAGGAAGCCTTGACCGACAGTGAAGCGGTCAGCGTCCACCATGGCGCCTGGCAGGGCGAGCTGACCCGTGCCGCCTTCGAAGCCATGATCGAACCGATGATCGCCCGCAGTCTCAAGGCCTGCCGCCGCGCCGTGCGCGACAGCGGCATCGAGCTGGAAGAGGTCGGCGCGGTGGTCATGGTCGGCGGTTCGACCCGTGTGCCGCGCGTGCGCGAGGCGGTCGGCGCGCTGTTCGGTCGTACCCCGCTGACCTCGATCGACCCGGACCAGGTTGTGGCCATCGGTGCCGCCATCCAGGCCGATACCCTCGCCGGCAACCGCCGCGAAGGCGGCGAGCTGCTGCTGCTCGACGTCATCCCGCTGTCCCTGGGGCTTGAGACCATGGGCGGGCTGATGGAGAAGGTGATCCCGCGCAACACCACCATTCCGGTGGCCCGCGCCCAGGAATTCACCACGTACAAAGATGGCCAGTCGGCCATGATGATCCACGTCCTGCAGGGCGAGCGCGAGCTGATCAGCGACTGCCGTTCCCTGGCGCGCTTCGAGCTGCGCGGCATCCCGGCCATGGTCGCGGGCGCGGCGAAGATCCGCGTGACCTTCCAGGTCGACGCCGACGGCCTGCTCAGCGTCGCGGCCCGCGAACTGGGTTCGGGCGTGGAATCGAGCATCCAGGTCAAGCCGTCCTACGGCCTGACCGACGGCGAGATCGCCCGCATGCTCAAGGACTCCTTCGAGCATGCAGGCTCCGACAAGCACGCACGCCAGCTGCGCGAGCACCAGGTCGACGCCGAGCGCCTGCTCGAGGCGGTGCAGGGCGCCCTGGACGCCGATGGCGAGCGCCTGCTCAGCAGTGACGAGCGCGACGCGATCGAATTCCAGATGCAGGAACTACGTGATTTGCTGACCGGCACCGATGGCGCCGCCATCGAGCAACAGACCAAGCGTCTGTCGCAGGTGACCGATGCATTTGCCGCCCGTCGCCTTGATTCGACGGTCAAAGCCGCACTGGCCGGGCGCAACCTGAATGAGATCGAGGAGTAACCGATGCCGCTGGTGACATTCCTGCCGCACGAGAAGTTCTGCCCCGAGGGCTTGACCGTGGAAGTGCCGACCGGGACCAATATCCTGGAGCTGGCCCACGACCATCACATCGAGATGGAAAGCGCCTGCGGCGGCGTCAAGGCCTGCACCACTTGCCACTGCATCATCCGCAAGGGCTTCGACTCGCTTGAAGAAGCCGACGAGCTCGAAGAGGACATGCTGGACAAGGCCTGGGGCCTGGAGGCGCAGTCGCGCCTGGGTTGCCAGGTGGTTGTCGGCGATGAGGACCTCACCATCGAGATTCCCAAGTATTCGCTCAACCACGCCGCCGAAGCGCCGCACTGAGGGCCTGTACATGAGTCTGAAATGGGTTGATGTACTTGAGATCGCCATCCAGCTTGCGGAAAGCAAGCCCGAGGTCGATCCTCATTACGTGAATTTCGTCGATCTGCGCGCCTGGGTCATGGCGCTGCCGGACTTCGATGACGATCCGTCGCGTTGCGGCGAGAAGGTTCTCGAGGCCATCCAGGCGGCCTGGATCGAAGAAGCCGACTGAGCGCACGCTGCAGGTTAGGCAATCCCCTGGAACCCGCGTATAATTCGCGGGTTTAATTTTTCGCAACACTCAATATTCTGGAGTTTTCCATGGCTGTTCAACGTACTTTCTCCATCATCAAGCCTGACGCCGTTGCCAAGAACGTCATCGGCGAGATCACCACTCGCTTCGAGAAAGCCGGCCTGCGCGTCGTCGCCTCGAAAATGAAGCAGCTGTCCAAAGCCGAAGCCGAAGGCTTCTACGCCGAGCACAAAGAGCGTGGCTTCTTTGGTGACCTGGTTGCCTTCATGACTTCCGGCCCCGTCGTTGTACAGGTTCTGGAAGGCGAAAACGCCATTCTGGCCAACCGTGAGCTGATGGGTGCCACCAACCCTAAAGAAGCGGCCGCCGGCACCATCCGCGCCGACTTCGCCGAGTCGATCGACGCCAACGCCGTTCACGGTTCGGACTCCGAAGCCGCCGCTGCTCGCGAAATCGCTTACTTCTTCGCTGCTACCGAGGTAACCACTCGCTAAGCGAAGGCTTACGGGTGAGGGTGAATCCATGACGACATCGACTGACAAGATCAACCTGCTGGGGCTGACCCTGGCGGAAATGGAACAGTTCTTCGACTCAATCGGGGAGAAGCGCTTCCGTGCCGGTCAGGTGATGAAATGGATTCACCATTTTGGCGTCGATGATTTCGCCGCCATGAC
This sequence comes from Pseudomonas sp. P65(2024), assembly GCF_057480955.1. Lineage (NCBI taxonomy): Bacteria > Pseudomonadati > Pseudomonadota > Gammaproteobacteria > Pseudomonadales > Pseudomonadaceae > Pseudomonas > Pseudomonas sp. P65(2024). Next base: position 117,296 of record NZ_JBLIYX010000016.1, on the reverse strand, counting down.
CAATGTCGGCAAGGTCTTGCGCGAAAAGCTCGAGGCCGTTGCCGAGATTCGGGGCCCGGAAGTGGTCAGTGAAGACATTTCCGCCGACGGCACCCGCAAGTGGGTGGTCCGCGTTGCCTCTGGCAGCTGCGTCGAGACCGTCTACATCCCTACCGACGATCGCGGCACCCTGTGCGTGTCGTCGCAAGCCGGCTGCGCCCTGGACTGCAGCTTCTGCTCCACCGGCAAGCAAGGCTTCAACAGCAACCTCACCGCCGCCGAAGTGATCGGCCAGGTGTGGCTTGCCAACAAATCCTTCGGGACCGTTCCGGCCAAGATCGATCGCGCCATCACCAACGTGGTCATGATGGGCATGGGCGAACCCTTGCTGAATTTCGACAATGTCATCGCCGCCATGAAGATCATGATGGAAGATCTGGGCTATGGCATTTCCAAGCGTCGCGTCACCCTGTCCACCTCGGGCGTGGTGCCGATGATCGACGAACTGGCCAAGCACATCGACGTGTCGCTGGCCCTGTCGCTGCACGCGCCGAACGACGAACTGCGCAACCAGCTGGTGCCGATCAACAAGAAGTACCCGCTGAAGATGCTGCTGGAGTCGTGCATGGGCTACATGTCCACCCTCGGCGGCAAGCGCGTGCTCACCATCGAGTACACCCTGCTCAAGGACGTCAACGACCAGCCCGAGCACGCCGCGCAGATGATCGAGCTGCTGCGTGATGTGCCGTGCAAGATCAACCTGATCCCGTTCAACCCGTTCCCGCACTCGGGCTACGAGCGACCGAGCAACAATGCCATCCGTCGCTTCCAGGACCTGCTGCACCACGGCGGCTTCAACGTGACCACGCGCACCACCCGCGGTGACGACATCGATGCCGCCTGCGGTCAGCTGGTGGGTCAGGTCAACGACCGTACCCGCCGCAGCGAGCGCTACATCGCCGTACGCCAGCTGGCTGCCGACGAGCCGCAAGACAGCGCCGCGCGCCCCTGACGAGCACCTGCCCCATGAGCCTGCGCGCCGCGCTGTCGATCCTGACGCTTTCGCTGCTGGCCGGCTGCGTGTCCGGCGGCGCGGGTGACCCTCTGGCCAGCCGCCAGGGGCGTGAGGCGGCGGGGCAAGCCTACGTGCAGTTGGGGCTGGGGTATTTGCAACAAGGTTTAACTGAGCGCGCCAAGGCGCCGCTGGGCAAGGCCTTGGCCCTGGACGCTCGTGACGGCGAGGCCCATGCGGCACTGGCCCTGGTGTTCCAGGCCGAGGATGAGCCGGTACTTGCCGGCGAGCACTTTGCCAAGGCCTTGGCCATCCGCCCGGATGACACACGAATCCGCAACAACTACGGCAGTTTCCTATATGCTCAGGGCCGTTTCGACGAGGCCCGGGCGATGTTCCTCCAGGCTGTCGCCGATACCCTGTATCCTGAGCGTTCCCGCGTGTACGAGAACCTGGGGCTCACCGCCTTGAAGCTGGGGCAGGGTGAGCAGGCGCGTGTCTACCTGGAAAAAGCCCTTCGGCTCAATCGGCGGCAACCGAGGGCATTGCTCGAAATGGCTGAGTTGTCCTACGAAAACAGGCATTATGTGCCGGCCCGGGATTACTACGATCGATTCAGCCAGCTGAGCGACCAGGATGCCCGCAGCCTGCTGCTGGGCCATCGCCTGGCAATCGCCCTCGACGAACAGGGCACCGCGACCCGTTTGGGCCAGCAATTACAACGACTTTATCCCGGTACGCCGGAATATCAGCAATACCTGTCGGAGCAACGATGAAAGCCGCGCACACTGAAGTAGCAGCAGCGACTCGCCAGAACCCCGGTGATGTCTTGCGCCAGGCCCGCGAAAAGCGCGAATGGAGCCAGGCCGAGGTCGCTCGCAAGCTCAACCTCACGGTATCTTCGCTGAACAACCTGGAAAACGGCGCCTTCGACAAGCTGCCCGGGCACACCTTCGCCCGTGGCTATATCCGCGCCTACGCCAAGCTGATGGACATGGACCAGGCGCCCCTGGTCGAGGCCTTCGACCAGATCACCGGCACCCACGCCCAGGGCAGCGAAGTGCACGCCCTCGGTCGCATCGAAGAGCCGGTGCGGCTGTCGCACAATATCCTGCGGGTGGTCAGCCTGTTGCTGCTGGTCGCGGTGGTCGGCGGTGGCTTCTTCTGGTGGCAGGACCAGAGCAGCCTGCGCGGCAAGGACCTGGCCAAGATCGCCCTGGAGCATGTCGAAGTCGAGAGCGCCGACGGCACCACGCAGATTCATCCGCTGGACGAGCCGGAAGACCAGGCCGTGAGCGAGGGCCAGCAGCCCGAGGGCCAGGCTCTGCCACTGGAACCTAACGTTACCGAGCAGGCGCCGGTCGTCGAGGCCCAGGCGCCAGTTGCGGCCGTGACACCCGCCGCGCCAGCCACCGGCGCCGCGCCGACCGCCGTCGCTCCCGTGGCACCGGTTGCCGCGCCTGTTGCGGCAGCGCCAGCCGCTCCTGTCGCGCCGACCGCAGCAGCTGCGCCCGTTGATGCCGCACCGGCCCCGGCCGGCAGTGCCAAGGTCCATATCCAATTCACCGCCGATTGCTGGACCCAGGTCACCGACGGCAACGGCAAGGTGCTGTTCAGCGCCATCAAGCGCAAGGGCGACAGCCTGGAACTGACCGGCAAGCCACCGTTCGCGGTGCGCCTGGGCTTCGCCCGCGGCGCCCAGGTGAGCTACAACGGCCAGGCGGTCGATGTCGCCCCGTTCACCAGTGGCGAAACCGCTCGCCTGAAGTTGGGACAGTAAGTCATGCACGGCGAATCTCCGATCAAACGTCGCGAATCCCGCAAAATCTGGGTCGGCAATGTGCCGGTGGGTGGTGATGCGCCCATCGCGGTGCAGAGCATGACCAACACCGACACCAACGATGTCGCCGCCACCGTGGCGCAGATCCAGCGCCTGGTCGATGCCGGCGTGGACATCGTGCGTGTCTCGGTGCCAGACATGGACGCCGCCGAGGCGTTCGGCCGCATCAAGAAACTGGTCAGTGTGCCGCTGGTCGCCGACATCCACTTCGACTACAAGATCGCCCTGCGCGTGGCTGAGCTTGGCGTCGACTGCCTGCGCATCAACCCGGGCAACATCGGCCGTGAGGACCGTGTGCGCGCCGTGGTCGACGCGGCCCGTGACCGCGGCATCCCGATCCGCATCGGCGTCAACGCCGGTTCCCTGGAAAAGGACCTGCAGAAGAAGTACGGCGAGCCCACCCCGGCGGCGCTGGTCGAGTCGGCGCTGCGCCATGTCGAGCACCTCGACCGCCTGGATTTCCAGGACTTCAAGGTCAGCGTCAAGGCCTCCGACGTGTTCATGGCCGTCGAGGCCTACCGCCTGCTGGCCAAGCAGATCATCCAGCCGCTGCACCTGGGGATCACCGAAGCCGGCGGCCTGCGCTCGGGGACGGTGAAATCCGCCGTCGGCCTAGGTATGCTGCTGGCCGAAGGCATCGGTGACACCATCCGCATCTCCCTGGCCGCCGATCCGGTCGAGGAAGTGAAGGTCGGCTACGACATCCTCAAGTCGCTGCACCTGCGTTCCCGTGGCATCAACTTCATCGCCTGCCCGAGCTGCTCGCGGCAGAACTTCGATGTGGTCAAGACCATGAACGAACTGGAAGGGCGCCTGGAGGACCTGCTGGTACCGCTGGACGTGGCGGTGATCGGTTGCGTGGTCAACGGTCCGGGCGAGGCCAAGGAATCGCACGTGGGCCTGACCGGCGGCACGCCGAACCTGGTCTACATCGATGGCAAGCCATCGCAGAAGCTGAACAACGACAACCTGGTCGACGAGCTGGAAAAGCTCATCCGCCAGAAAGCGGCCGAGAAGGCCGAGGCCGACGCGGCGCTGATCGCCCGCGGCTGAGACACAGATTCGTAAGGACTACTCGTGAGCAAATCGCTGCAAGCCATCCGTGGCATGAACGACATCCTGCCCGACCAGTCGCCGCTGTGGCGCTATTTCGAGGGCACAGTGGCCGGCTTGCTGGACAGCTACGGCTACAGCCAGATCCGCACGCCGATCGTCGAGTTCACCGAGCTGTTCAAGCGCTCGATCGGTGAAGTCACCGATATCGTCGAGAAGGAAATGTACACCTTCGAGGACCGCAACGGCGACTCGCTCACCCTGCGCCCCGAAGGCACCGCAGCCTGCGTGCGTGCCGTGCTCGAGCACGGCATCACCGGCAACGGCCAGGTGCAGAAACTCTGGTACATCGGCCAGATGTTCCGTCACGAGCGTCCGCAGAAGGGCCGCTACCGCCAGTTCCACCAGATCGGTGTTGAGGTGTTCAACCTCGATGGCCCGGACGTCGACGCCGAACTGATCATGCTGACCTGGCGCCTGTGGGGCCTGCTGGGCATCCAGGACGCGGTCGAGCTGCAGCTCAACAGCCTGGGCACCAGCGAAGCCCGCGCCCGCTATCGCGACGCGCTGGTCGAGTTCCTCTCGGCCCGCCTCGAGCAACTGGACGAGGACAGCCAGCGCCGCCTGAAAAGCAACCCGCTGCGCATCCTCGACAGCAAGGATGCGAACACCCAGGCGGTGCTGGTCGGCGCGCCGAAGTTGGAAGACTACCTGGACGAAGAGTCCCGCGTGCACTTCGAGGGCCTGAAGGCCCGCCTCGACGCCGCCGGCATTCCGTTCGTGATCAATACCAAGCTGGTGCGCGGCCTGGACTACTACAGCAAGACCGTGTTCGAGTGGGTCACCGACAAGCTCGGCGCCCAGGGTACCGTCTGCGCCGGTGGTCGTTATGACGGCCTGGTCGAGCAGATGGGCGGCAAGCCGACCCCAGGCGTCGGTTTCGCCATGGGCATCGAGCGCCTGATCCTGCTGCTGGAGACCCTGGGCAAGGTGCCCGAGTCGATCAGCCGCACCATCGACGTCTACCTGTGCGCCTTCGGCGAGCCGGCTGAGTTGGCCGGCCTGCGCCTGAGCGAAAGCCTGCGCGATCGCCTGCCGGGCCTGCGCCTGGCGGTCAATGCCGGTGGCGGCAGCTTCAAGAGCCAGTTCAAGAAGGCCGACAAGAGCGGCGCGTTGTTCGCGCTGATTCTGGGTGACGACGAGCTCGAGAAGCAGCAGATCGGTCTGAAGCCCCTGCGTGGCCAGGGTGAACAACAGAACATTGCCTGGGATGCGCTTGCCGCGCACCTGGAAACCGCGATCGCCCAGGCGTGACGCGGTCTGACAACGAATAGGCGAATAGGAGTATTGGGGTGTCGAGTACCGATGATGAGAGCCTGGCTGCAGCCAAGGACTGGTGGAACCGCAACGGCAAGCCGCTGCTGACCGGCGCCCTGCTGGCTGGCGTGGTGGTGTTGGGCTGGCAGACCTGGCACAAGTACCAGGCCAACCAGTCCCAGGGCGCCTCGGCGCTGTACCAGGCGCTGCTGGAAACCTCGTTGACGCCTGACGGCAAGCCCGACGCGAGCAAGGTCGCCGAGCTGTCCGGCAAGCTCAAGAGCGAGTTCGGCGGCACCGCCTACGCCCAGTACGGCAGCCTGTTCGTGGCCAAGGTCGCGGTCGAAAGCGGCAAGCTGGACGATGCGGCCAGCGAGCTGAAGAGCGTGCTGGACAAGCCGGCCGACGCCACCCTCGGCGAGATCTCGCGCCAGCGTCTGGCCCGCGTGCTCGCGGCCCAGGACAAGGCCGAGGACGCGCTCAAGCTGCTCGAGGGCGATACCGACAAGGCCTTCCTGGCCAGCCGCGAAGAACTCAAGGGCGACCTGCTGGTACAGCTGGGCCGCGCCGACGACGCGCACAGCGCCTACGAAAAAGCCAAGGCCGCGCTGTCCGACGACGCCGCGATCGGTGGCCTGCAACTGAAGCTGGATGACCTGGCCAAAGGGGACGCCTGAAGTGAAGGGTTGGAAACAAGCAGCAGTGCTCACCCTCGCCGTGCTGGCGGCGGGTTGCAGCAGCAACAGCAAGAAGGAACTGCCCCCGGCCGAGCTGACCAAGTTCACCGAGGAAGTGGTGCTGAAGAAGCAGTGGAGCCGTTCGATCGGTGACGGCCAGGGCGAGACCTACAACACCCTGGTGCCGGCCATCGAGAACGACCGCATCTACGCCTCCGACGTCAACGGCGAGGTCTTCGCGCTGAACCGCATCACCGGCGACGTGGTGTGGAAGAAGGACCTCGAGCTGCCGGTATCCGGCGCGGTGGGCGTGGGCTACGGCCTGGTCATGCTGGGGACCCTCAAGGGCGAGGTCATCGCCCTGGATTCCAGCACCGGCGAGGAGCGCTGGCGCTCGCGCGTCAGCAGCGAAGTGCTGGCGCCGCCCGCCAACAACGGTGACGTGGTGGTGGTACAGACCCAGGACGACCGTCTGGTCGGCTTCGACGCCGCCACCGGCGACCGTCGCTGGATCTACGAGAACAGCCCTGCTGTGCTGACCCTGCGCGGCACCGGCGCGCCGGTGGTGACCAACCGCCTGGCCGTGGCCGGCCTGTCCACCGGCAAGGTGGTGGCGGTCGATATCAGCAACGGCGTGCCGGTGTGGGAGAGCCGCGTGGCGATTCCGCAGGGCCGTTCCGAGCTGGACCGTGTGGTGGACATCGACGGCGGCCTGCTGCTGTCCGGTGGCACCCTCTACGTCAGCACCTACCAGGGCCGCGTCGCCGGCCTGGACCTGGAAAGCGGCCGCGTGCTGTGGCAGCGCGATGCTTCCAGCTATGTGGGTGTCGCTCAAGGCTTCGGCAACGTCTACGTGAGCGAAGCGTCGGGTACCGTGCAGAGCGTCGACGAGCGTTCTTCCAGCTCGCTGTGGAGCAACGATTCGATGGCCCGCCGTCAGCTGTCGGCGCCGGAAGTGTTCTCCAGCTACGTGGCGGTGGGCGACTTCGAGGGTTACCTGCACCTGCTCAGCCAGGTCGATGGCCGCTTCGTCGGCCGTGAGCGTATCGACAGCGATGGCCTGCGCGCCCGACCCCTGGTGGTCGGCGACACCATCTACGTCTTCGGCAACAGCGGCAAGCTCGAGGCACTGACCATCCGCTGAAGCTATGCTTGAGCTCGCTCGCGGGCTCAGGCCGCGGCGCATGAAGCGCCGCCCGAACTCCGGCCGCTGCCTTGCAGCGGCCTTTGCATTTTCAAGAATTCAAGAGTGGAGAGCCGCATGGTTCCCGTAATCGCCCTGGTGGGCCGGCCGAACGTCGGTAAATCCACCATGTTCAACCGCCTGACCAAGACCCGCGACGCCATCGTCGGCGACCTGTCGGGCCTGACCCGTGACCGCCAGTACGGCGATGCCAGCTGGCAAGGTCGTTCCTACATCCTGATCGACACCGGTGGTATCACCGGTGACGAAGTGGGCATGGACGAGAAGATGGCCGAGCAGTCGCTGATGGCCATCGAGGAAGCCGACTACGTGCTGTTCCTGGTCGATGCCCGCGCCGGCATGACCGCCGCCGACCAGATGATCGCCGATCACCTGCGCAAGCGGAACAAGGAAGCGATCCTGGTCGCCAACAAGATCGACAACATCGATCCCGATATCGCCCGCGCCGAGTTCTCGCCGCTGGGCATGGGCAACGCCATCCCGGTGGCGGGCTCCCAGGGCCGCGGCATCAACGCCCTGATGGAATCGCTGCTCGGCCATATTCCCCGTGACCCCGAGGAAGAAGCCCTCGAAGAGGATGTCGCCGAAGGCGAGGAAGCCACGCGCATTCCCGGCCCGAGCGAGAAAGACGGCATCAAGATCGCCATCATCGGCCGCCCCAACGTCGGCAAGTCGACCCTGGTCAACCGCATGCTCGGCGAGGAGCGCGTGGTGGTGTACGACCAGCCGGGCACCACCCGCGACAGTATCTACATCCCGTTCGAGCGTGATGGCGAGAAGTACACCTTCATCGACACCGCTGGCGTGCGCAAGCGCGGCAAGATCCACGAGGAAGTCGAGAAGTTCTCGGTGGTGAAGACCCTGCAGGCGATCAAGGACGCCAACGTGGTGATCTTCGTCATGGACGCCCGCGAAGGCGTGGTCGACCACGACCTCAACCTGCTGGGCTTCGCCCTGGACGCCGGCCGCGCCGTGGTCATCGCCCTGAACAAGTGGGACGGCATGGAGCCGGGCGAGCGCGACTACGTGAAGACCGAGCTGGAACGCCGGCTGTTCTTCGTCGACTTCGCCGACATCCACTTCATCTCGGCGCTGCACGGCACCGGCGTGGGCCACCTGTACAAGTCGGTGCAGGCCGCGTTCAAGTCGGCGGTCACCCGCTGGCCGACCAGCCGCCTGACGCAGATCCTCGAAGACGCCATCAGCGTGCACCAGCCGCCGTTGGTCAACGGTCGCCGCATCAAGCTGCGCTATGCCCACCTTGGTGGCGCCAACCCGCCGCTGATCGTGATCCACGGCAACCAGACCGACAAGATCCCCAACTCGTACTCGCGCTACCTGGAGAACACCTACCGCCGGGTGCTCAAGCTGGTCGGCACGCCGATCCGCATCGAGTACAAGGGCGGTGACAACCCGTTCGAGGGCAAGAAGAACACCCTCACCGATCGCCAGGTCAACAAAAAGCGCCGCTTGATGTCGCACCACAAGAAGGCCGAGAAGAAGCGCCGCGACAAGCGTTAGTAACAACGCTTGCAGAACCCTCGTTGGGAGGGGCCCCGCGATGAGAGTGTTCAGGTCAATTGACTGCCTGATCCGACCTGATCGCGGGGCAAGTCGCATCGGCGCACCGCCGCTCCCACGCTTCATTCTGCTGTTGGGTTGCAACGATTGACCCACCGCAATCCCCCTATTGTTTCAACCTTTTTCCTGACTGCTTGATCCGCTATGCTCGGACCCAACCCCGTGCCGGACAAACCCCAGGAAAGAGGGCTCCATGATCCGCAGCAAACTGCCGAACGTCGGCACGACCATCTTTACCACCATGTCGCAACTGGCCATGCAGACCGGTGCGCTCAACCTGTCCCAGGGCTTCCCTGACTTCAATGGACCCCAGGCCCTGCTCGATGCCGTTGGCCGGCATGTGGCCGCCGGGCACAACCAGTATTCGCCGATGACCGGCCTGCCAGCCCTGCGCCAGCAGGTTGCAGCCAAGATCGCCCGGCTGTATGGCGTGGCAGTGGATGCCGATCACGAGGTGACCATTACCCCGGGCGCCACCGAGGCGATCTTCTGCGCCATCCAGGCGGTGATCCACCCCGGTGACGAGGTGATCGTCTTCGACCCCAGCTACGACAGCTATGAGCCATCGGTGGAGCTGGCCGGTGGCCGCTGCGTGCATGTGCCGCTGCGCGACGGCAGCTTCAGCATCGACTGGCAGAGGTTCAGCGACGCCCTGAGTCCGCGCACGCGCATGGTCATCCTCAATTCGCCGCACAACCCCAGCGGCGCCTTGATCAGCCGCGAAGACCTGGACCAGTTGGCCGCGTTGATCGGCAACCGCGATATCTATCTGATCAGCGACGAAGTCTATGAGCACCTGATCTACGATGGCGTGCGCCACGCCAGCGTGCTGGCCCACGCGCAGCTGTACAGCAGAGCCTTCGTCATCAGCTCGTTTGGCAAGACCTATCACGTCACCGGCTGGAAAACCGGTTACGTGGTTGCGCCACCGGCGCTCAGCGCCGAATTGCGCAAGGTGCACCAGTACGTCAACTTCTGTGGCGTGACTCCCTTGCAGTGCGCCCTGGCCGACTTCATGGCCGAGCACCCCGAGCACATCGACGAGCTACCGGCCTTCTACCAGGCCAAGCGCGACCTGTTCTGCGATTTGCTGCAGGCCTCGCGCTTCACTTTCACCCGCACCCCGGGCACTTACTTCCAGCTGGTGGACTATTCGCAGATCCGCCCCGACCTGAACGATGTCGACATGGCCCTGTGGCTGACCCGTGAGCATGGCGTGGCCAGCATCCCGGTGTCGGTGTTCTACCAGCAACCCATCCCCGAGCAACGCCTGGTGCGCCTGTGCTTTGCCAAACGCGAGGAGACGCTGCGCCAGGCAGCGGAGAAACTATGCGCGATCTGAGCCAACTGCCGAACCTGAAAATTGCCCTGGTGCAGACCACCCTGGCCTGGCACGACCGCGAGGCCAACTACGCGCACTTCGAGGAGTTGATCGGCCAGGCCGGCGAGGTGGACCTGGTGGTCCTGCCGGAAATGTTCACCACCGGTTTTTCGATGGAGTCCGAAAGCCTGGCGGAGCCGGAAAACGGCCCGACCTACAAGTGGCTCAAGGCCCAGGCGAAGAAAGCCAACGCGGTGATCACCGGCAGCGTGATCATCCAGGCCGCCGACGGCAGCCACCGCAACCGCCTGCTGTGGGCACGGCCCGACGGCGAGATCCTGCACTACGACAAGCGTCACCTGTTCCGCATGGCCGGCGAGCACAAGCACTACACTCCTGGCGAGCGCCAGGTGCAGTTCGAGCTCAAGGGTTGGCGGATCCGCCCGTTGATCTGCTACGACCTGCGCTTCCCGGTGTGGAGCCGTGACGCCCAGGACACCGACCTGCTGCTGTACACCGCCAACTGGCCGGCGGCGCGGCGCCTGCACTGGAACCGCCTGCTGCCGGCGCGCGGCATCGAGAACCTGTGCTTCGTCGCGGCGGTGAACCGGGTCGGCACCGATGGCAAGGGCTTCGCTTACTCCGGCGACAGCCAGGTGTTGGACTTCCAGGGCGAGAGCCTGCTGAGCGCGGGCGAGGCCGACGGGGTGTTCACCGTGGTGTTGCGGGCGGCGGAGCTTGCGGCGTACCGGGCGCGGTTCCCGGCGAACCTGGATGCCGATACCTTCGATCTGCATTAAGGGCCAATCGCGGGGCCAGCCCGCTCCCACGGTATCGTGGGAGCGGGCTGGCCCCGCGATGCTTTCAGGCTTCAGTACACATCTCGCCGATACCGCCCATCCTCGATCAACTGCTGTACGACAGCCTCGCCCAGGATTCCCTGCAACGCCGCATCCACCCCGGCCGCCATGCCTTGCAGGCTGCCGCAGACATACACGCAAGCGCCATCCTCGATCCAGCGCTTGAACTCGGCGGCCTGCTGCAACAGCACGTCCTGCACATAGATCTTCTGCGCCTGGTCCCGCGAAAACGCCAGGTCCAGCCGTTGCAGGTCGCCGCTTTCCACCCAGCCCTGCAGCTCCTCGCCGCACAGCAGGTCGTGCGCCCGGTTGCGTTCGCCGAACAGCAGCCAGTTGCGTTGCTCGCCTCCAGCAATGCGGGCCTTTAGCAGGCTGCGCAGACCGGCCAGGCCGGTACCATTGCCGATCAGCACCAAGGGCGCCGATTCGACGGGCAGGTGGAAACCGCTGTTGCGACGCAGGCGCGCGCTGACGCTGCCTTCCAGCGGCAGGTATTCGGTCAGCCAGCCGGAGCCCAGGCCCAGGTTGCCATCGGCGTGGCGCTCCTGGCGCACGATCAGCTCCAGCACGCCATCGCTGGCGATGGAGGCAATCGAGTATTCACGGGCGGTGAGCGGGATCAGTGCGTCGACCAGTGCCTGGGCATGCAGGCCGATCAGGTGTTCGCGGCTGACCGGCAACTGGCGGCTGGCCAGGGCCTGCGCCAGGGTTTCCTGCAGGCCGTCGAGCTGCACCGGGCTGCCTGGGTCAAGGCCCAGGCCGGCAAGGAAGGCATCGACACGGGGCTGGCCGTTGCGTGGCAGGATCTCGATCAGGTCACCGGCCTCCCAGGTTGCGGGCGCTTCTGCCTGCAGGCCCAACAGGTACACCGGCGCCCCCTGGCTGCCGGGGTTGAGCTGATCGCGGCGCGACAGGCGCCAGTTGCCGAAGCTTGGCGGCTGCCAGGCGGCGACCGGGCGGGCGCCGGTCAGGTGCGTCAGCTCCTGTTGCCACAACCGCAGGGCGGCGGGGTCGGCGTTGTCCACCTCAACCGGGCTGAAGGCGCAGGTGGCGCCACGTTCGCCGAGCCAGGCCTGGAGTCGGCGGGCGAAGCCGCAGAAGTGCGGGTACTGGCGGTCGCCCAGGGCCAGCAGGGCGTAGTCCAGGTGATCCAGCGGCCAGGCTTGGCCGAGGACCTTGCGCTCGAAGCCACGGGCGCTGTCCGGAGCTTCGCCGTCGCCGAAGGTGCTGACCACGAACAGTGCTCGGTTGGCCTGGCGCAATTCGGTTTCGCCCAATTCGGCCAGCGGGCGTACCTGCACCGGCAAGCCGGCGGATTGAAGTTGGCCGGCGCTCTGCCAGGCCAGCTGTTCGGCGAAGCCGCTCTGGCTGGCGAAGCCGATCAACCAGCTATCTCCGTCATTGGCCTGAGTGGCCACCGCGCCACGTGCGGCGCGAACCTGACGCTTCTTGCGTCGACGGTCGAGGTACAGCAGCCAGCCGGTGACGAAGAACAGCGGCATGGTCAGGCTGGCGAGGGTGACGATGATTCGCCCCGGCAGGCCGAAGTAGCTGCCCACGTGCAGAGCGTAGACGCTCTGCAGCAACTGGGCCTTGAACGACTTGTCGGTGTAACGCTCGTGACGCTTGACCTGGCCGGTGGCCGGGTCGAGGGTGAGGGTGTTCAGGGCGCGCTCGTGGTCGGCGCCTTGCAGCAGGTAGAACAGGGTCGCCGGTTGCCCGCCGGCCGGCGGCAGGCGCAGGTTGTAGGTGGACAGGCCGGGGCCTGCGGCGGCCTTGAGATTGGTCCAGATGGCATCGTAATCGACAACAAGAGGCGGGGCGTTCTTGTCCACCCTGGTCGGGCCATGGCGACCGCCGCGACCTTCGCCACGCTTCTGCTCGCCGGCCGCGGGTTGGTCGGCCAGCAGGCGATTGAGGCCTTCGCGGTACCATTCGTAGGACCAGAACAGCCCGGTCAGGGCGAACAGCAGGTAGAACAGCAGGCACCAGGTGCCGAATACCGCGTGCAGGTCCCAGTTGAAGGCGCGGCCTTTCTTCGCCCAGTCCAGCGTCAGCCAGGCCCGCCAGTCCAGTGCCTTGCGCGGCCAGCGCAGGTACAGCCCCGAGAGGCAGAAGAAAATCAGCATCAAGGTGCAGGCGCCGGTGATCTGCCGGCCTGTGTCGCCCATGGCCAGGAACCGGTGCAGGTTGAGCATGAGGTTGAAGAAGCCCAGGCCAGCCACGTCACCCTTGAGCTCGCCGGTGTACGGGTCGGCGTAGCGCAGCGCGCCACGGCGCTCGCCGGGGGCGGGGGTAAAGAAGATTCGCGCGGCGTTGCCCTCGCGGGTATCGACCCAGAGCATGGAGACCTTGTCGCCTTGCGCGGCCTCGACCCGGCGCACCAGTTCGGCCGGCGCCAGCACGCCTTCCTGGCGGATCTCGACCTTCAGTACCTCGGCGTTGAATGCCCGCAGCAGTTCTTCCTGGAACGACCAGATCGCGCCGGTCATGCCCATCAGCGCCAGCACCAGGCCGGCGGTGATGCCAAGGAACCAGTGCAATTGGAACAGCGTCTTCTTCACCACATCGATTACCTTGTATTGCCGCCAGGGACTGCGCGGCGTGCATTATGCCTTGATACGCAAAAGCCCCGTTCAAGCGAATGAACGGGGCCTGGTGCTGCTGCATCAGAAGTGGAAGTTGGCGCTCATCAAGGCAGTGCGGCCAGCGGCCACATGGGCGTAGTGGGTCGAGAACACCTGGTCGAAGTAGCGTTTGTCCGTCAGGTTCTGCAGGTTCAGCTGCAGGTCCACATTCTTGGTCAGGCGATAGGTCGCCATGGCATCGTAGCGCCAGTATGACGGTACTTCGACGGAGTTCGCCTCGTCACCGAAGCGGGCGTCGACGAAGGTCGCGCCAGCACCGAGGGTCAGCTGCGGCACGATGTCGTAGGTCGACCAGAAGGTGAAGTTGTTCCGCGGCGTACTCGGCATATGGTTGCCTTGGTTCGCTGCCGTGGTGGTCTTGACGATCTCGCTCTCCATGTAGGTGTAACCGCCGTAGACCTTCCACTTGCTGGTCAGGTTACCGGCGTAGGTCAGCTCCAGCCCCTGGACTCGCTGCTCACCATCGAGCACCTGGTACGTCGCATTGTCAGGGTCGGTGACCCGTGCGTTGGTCTTGTCGGTACGGAACAGTGCGGCAGTGAGCGAGAGGTTCTCGTCGAAGAAGTCCCACTTGGTGCCTATTTCGTAGTTGCGATTGCGTTCCGGATCAAGATTGCTGTTGTTGGCGGCCAGTTCCAGGCCACCGTTGCCGCTGGATTCACCCGACGGGTTGCTGGACGTCGACCAGGCCGCGTAGACGCTGCCGTTTGGCAGGGGCTTGTAGACCACACCCACTTGGTAGTTCCACAGGTGCGCATTGTTTTCACGGGAGAAGTCGCCGGCCACCGAGCCTCGACCGCCGGTGCTGTAGCCGCTGGACTTGGTCTGGTAGTCGTCGTAGCGCAGGCCGAGGTTCAGCGACCACTGTTCATTGAACGTGAGGGTGTCGAAGACATAGGCGGCGCTGGTCTTGGTGTCGGTGTCGGTGTAGGCCGGACTGTCGGTGATGGTGCCCGACCAGCTATCGTCCGGGGAGGGATCGTACAGGCTGGTGCAATCGCCGGAGGCGAGCAGCGCGGGGTTGCAGGTCGTGCCGGTTCCCGCGGCGGAGGTGATCACATAGCCACGGTTGTGGGTGTCGCTGTAGGTGAACTCCAGGCCAGTGACCAGGCTGTGTTCGATGAAGCCTGTGTTGAACTTGGCACTCAGGTCGGTCTGGTTGACCCAACCCTTGGAGGTGGAGTTGCGGTTCTTGGTGGAGCGATAGACTGTGCCGTTGGCAACGTTGCCCTTGCTGTCATCAGGGTTGGTGACGATGTAGTCGAGCGTCGAGCGCGACATGCGCAAGCTGTTGGACAGTGTCAGGTTGTCGTTCAGGTCATGTTCGATGCGCAAGGTGCCACTGTCGTTGCTGGTCTTGCGATAGTCGCGACCGTTCAGGCCATAGAAGTTGTCGCGATCGACATGTGCCGGCCCGTCCACGTTGTACTTGCTGCGCGTGGCACTGCGGTTCAGCGGGATGCCGTAGTCCGGCATATCGTCGGTCTTGAGATGGTAGTAACCCACCGTGACCCGGGTATCGGTGCCCAGGCCGAAGGCAAAGGAGGGGGCAACGCCCCAGCGACTGACATCCACATCGTCACGACCGGCGACATTGGCCTCGTGCTTCATCAGGTTCAGGCGAAAGGCCGAGCTGTCGGTCAACTGCTTGTTCAGGTCCAGGGTCGTGCGCTTGGTCTGGTCGCTGCCCCAGGTGAAGCCGCCATTGTAAGCATCACCCAATTTTGCAGTCTTGGTGACCAGGTTCAGACTGCCGCCAGTGGAGCCGGCGCCGGTAAAGGCCGAACCGGGGCCTTTGCTCACTTCAACCGACTCGACGTTGAAAATTTCGCGGCTTTGCGAGGCGACATCACGCATGCCGTCGACGAACACATCGCTTTCGGCATTGAAGCCGCGAATGATCGGTCGATCACCCGCGGGGTTGCCGCCCTCGCCCGCACCGAAGGTGATGCCTGGGGTCGTGCGCAATGCGTCCACCAGGGTGGTAGCCCCGGTGTCACGGATGACCTGCTGCGGGATGACAGTGACACTCTTCGGCGTTTCACGCAGGGGAGCCGTGTACTTCTTCGAGCTGGCCGTGTCCGACTTGTAGGTGGTGGCATCCTGCGTCGCATTCACGCTGGTGGCGTCCAGCGAGATGACGGCATCCGTGCTCTGCTCGGCAGCCAGCGCCCCTTGTGAAGCGGCGGCGGTGACGGCAACGCCGATGGCGGAGGCGAGCAGACGTGGTGAACTCACAGCAGATGGCACGTGACGCATTGTTGTAGACCTTCCCCAAGGTATGAAGGCCGTGGATGTTAATGTAAGCGAATGTAAGGAACAATTGAGAAGCGTTACCATTCGCCAGAAATTTACATTCTTTACAATTTTGCCTTACGGTTTTTGCGGTCTCATCCGTCGTGCCATGAATAAAGGGGCTTGTGGTAGGTAAAAGTGAATCAATATCATTGACGCTCCTATGGTCATATCTGGTGCCGCCGCCATGCTGCTTCACATTCCCGGGCTGTTCGACGCCGATGAGATCTCGCGCATCCGCGAGGCCCTGGAGCAGGCCGACTGGGCCGACGGCAAGATCACCGCGGGGTACCAGTCGGCCAAGGCCAAACACAACCTGCAGTTGCCCGAGGGCCATGCGCTGGCCAAGGAGATTGGCAGTGCGTTGATCGAGCGGCTGTGGCGCAACCCGTTGTTCATGTCGGCGGCGCTGCCGCACAAGGTGTTCCCGCCGCTGATCAACTGTTACCGCGAAGGGGGCAATTTCGATTTCCACATCGACAACGCCCTGCGCCAGCCCAAGGGCAGCCCGGAGCGGGTGCGCACCGACCTGTCCTCGACGCTGTTCCTCAGCGATCCGGACAGCTACGACGGCGGCGAGCTGGTGATCCAGGACACCTATGGCGTGCGCGAGGTCAAGCTGGCCGCCGGCGACATGGTGCTGTACCCCGGCACCAGCCTGCACAAGGTCAACCCGGTCACCCGCGGTGCGCGCTATGCGGCGTTCTTCTGGACCCAGAGCTTGGTGCGCGAAGACAGCCAGCGCACCTTGCTGTTCGAGATGGACAACGCGGTCCGCCAGCTCACTGCCGATGTGCCCGAGCATCCGTCGCTGCTGCAACTGACCGGCACCTATCACAACCTGCTGCGCCGCTGGGCCGAGGTCTGAGCCGTGTCCTATCAGTTGCGTCGTGAGGATGTGGTGGATGTGGCCGGGTTGCAGGCGATGCTCGAACACAGCCCGGGTCAGGCCGCCCAGGCGATCCTCGCGGCGGCGGGGCAGGGGGTGGTCGAGGCGCAGTTGCTGCTCGGGCAGATTCTGCTCGATGGGCGCGGTATCGAAGAAGATGCCAGTGTGGCCCGCCGTTGGTTCGCCATCGCCGCCCAGGGCGGCAGCGCCATGGCGCACAACATGCTCGGCCGGTGCCTGGAGCACGGCTGGGGCGGCGAGGTGGATCTGGCGCAGTCGGCCATTCACTATGCCCGTGCGGCCGACGCCGGCCTGGACTGGGGGATGTACAACCTGGCCAACCTGCTGGCCACCGGGCGCGGGGTGCCGGCCGACCAGGCCCAGGCGTTGATGTGCTATGAGAAAGCCGCACAGCTGGGGCATGCCAAGTCGATGAACCTGTATGGGCGCTACCTGGAGCAGGGCATTGCCACCGCGCCAAGCCCTGCCCGGGCCGTGCGCTGGTATCGGCGTTCGGCCGAGGCCGGGGATTTTCGCGGGATGTTCAGCCTGGCGCTGGTGCTGGCCGAGCGGGGGGAGATCGGGGAGGCCGGGCCATGGCTGGAACGGGCCAGGGTCGAGGGCAACCTGAATTTCCTGCGCAGTGCGCTGGTGACGTTGCAGGGGGCGGGGCCGGCGCTGATGGCCCATGCGGCGCGCTATGCCGAAGAGATCGAACTGCGCGGTACTTGAGTATGTCCGTTCCGGTCATATCGCGGGGCAAGCCCGCTCCCACGGGTATTCACCACAGGCGTGGGAGCGGGCTTGCCCCGCGATGGAATTGAAAACGGGGCCTTGCGGCCCCGTTGTGCATTACAGGTAGTAGGCTTTCAGCGGCGGGAAGCCGTTGAACTCCACCGCGCTGTAGCTGGTGGTGTAGGCACCGGTGGACAGCCAGTACAGGCGATCGCCGATCGCCAGGTTCAGCGGCAGGCCGTACTTGTAGTTCTCGTACATGATGTCGGCGCTGTCGCAGGTCGGGCCGGCGATCACCACTTCCTCGGTCTCGCCTTTCTTCTCGGTCCAGATCGGGAACTTGATCGCCTCGTCCATGGTTTCGATCAGGCCGGAGAACTTGCCCACGTCGGTGTAGATCCAGCGCTCGACCGCGGTGCGCGACTTGCGCGCCACCAGCACCACTTCACTGACCAGGATGCCGGCGTTGGCGATCAGCGAGCGGCCAGGCTCGAGGATGATTTCCGGCAGGTCGTCGCCGAAGTCTTCCTTGAGGAAGCGGATGATTTCCTCGGCGTAGGTCTCGAGGCTGTTGGTACGGGTGATGTAGTTGGCCGGGAAGCCACCGCCCATGTTGATCAGCTTCAGTTCGATGCCGTCTTCTTCCTTCAGGCGCTCGAAGATCACCTTGACCTTGGCGATGGCCGCGTCCCACACGCTGATGTCGCGCTGCTGGGAGCCGACGTGGAAGGAGATGCCGTAAGGCACCAGGCCCAGGTCGCGGGCGAGGATCAGCAGGTCCATGGCCATGTCGGTCTGGCAGCCGAACTTGCGCGACAGCGGCCAGTCGGCGGTGGTGGAACCTTCGGTGAGGATGCGCACATAGACCTTCGAGCCCGGCGCGGCCTTGGCAATGTTGCGCAGGTCGGCTTCGGAGTCGGTGGCGTACAGGCGCACGCCTTTCTCGAAGAAGTAGCGGATGTCCTTGGACTTCTTGATGGTGTTGCCGTAGCTGATACGGTCGGGGCTGACGCCACGGCCCAGCACCTTGTCCAGCTCGTAGATCGAGGCGATGTCGAAGCTCGAGCCTTTCTCCTTGAGCAGGTCGATGATCTCGACCGCCGGGTTGGCCTTGACCGCGTAGTAGACCTTGGCGAATTCGAAACCGGCGCGCAGGTCGTCATAGGCCTGGCTGATCATCTGGGTATCGATGAGTACGAACGGGGTTTCCTGCTTGTCGGCGAACGCCTTCATCTTCTGGAAGGTGTCACGCGCAAAGTAGTCTTCGACCTGGATCGACATGCTCAAGGGCTCCATGGGCAAACTGAAAAGATAAGTGGCAGCACACTGAACGTCCTCCGTATCCCCACTTTGGTTCGCCTACTTCCCAAGGCATGTCGCCGAAAGCAAAAAGGTCAACCGTGCCGGGAAAGGGCGGCGGGTGACCTTGCTGTCTCGTCGTCAGTACTTGAGCCGGATGGATCGTTTCCAGCATGGACGTTCGGCGCGCACTTTAGGATGTGAAAACCGCAAGATCAACAGGCAGGTCCGGGGTGTTCGTCGTGTATCGACGCTCCACCGCTGCAATTACCGACCGGTGTGTGGCATGGATGTTCCGGAAAAGGCCGCAAGCGTTAAAAATTGTGGAATAGGTGGCGATCTGGTCGCGAACGGCTGAAAGCTGGGTTCTTTGCATGTTGGCTGGCTTTCGCCGCGAAAGAGCCGAAGAATCGGCAGAAGACCGTTTGTCGGAGTTGTGTGGTGAACGGGCTTTTTCCGGAGAGTGTTCATATTTATGGCCACGGTGTGACGCCCGTCATTTTTTTTGAATTCGTCATAAATTTTTTGTTACCGACACTGGAAACCACCCTTGGTCGGCTCAAGGCAGGGCCAATTGCCGTCATTTATGAGAAGCATTACTATTCGCGACCTCATCTGCCTCCCTGACGACCCCGAACGTGTCCGGACACAAAGGCTTTCTCGACCACTACCATGAGCTGATCGGCACCTGGACGCGCAAGTTGCGCAGTCGTCAGCAGGCCGAGGACCTCACCCACGACGCCTTTGTCCGGGTTCTGGAAAACCCGAGCGAGCAGGTCGTGCAGCCGCGTGCCTACCTGCACCAGACCGCCCGCAACATTGCCGTCGATGGCTTTCGCCGCGAGGACCGTCGCCAGGCACTGGAACTTGAGGCGTTCGCCGACGGCGCCGCCAATGGCAGCGACCCGGAGGCCTACGTGCAAGCCCTGGAACTGGCCGACAGCGTCGAGCGGGCGCTGGCCGAGTTGCCGCTCAACTGCCGCCGGGTGTTCATCTGGCAGAAACTCGAGGGCCTGACCCAGGCCGAGATCGCCGAGCGCATGGGTTTGACCAAGAACATGGTCGAAAAGTATATGATCCGCACGCTCCGACACCTGCGTGAGCACTGTCGGCCAGATGAGTCAGGAGACCCCATTGTTCAGACAGCACGCGCCCGACCCCGTGGGTGAGCAGGCGGCCAGCTGGTTCGCCCGGGCCCAGGAAGCGCCGCATGACAGCGCCGTGCAGCAGGCCTTGCAGGCCTGGCTGGCGCAGCACCCACGTCATCGCGAGGAGTATCAGCGCCTGGTACAGCTGTGGCGCGCCGCCGATTTCATCCCCCGACAACGCCTCGAAGCGCTGTGCCAGCCCGAGCCGGCGCGCCCGCTTGCGCGCCGCCGCCTGCTGCGCCAGGCCTTGGCGGCCGGTGTAGCAGTGGCCGCGCTGGGGCTGGGCTGGACAGGTTGGCAGTACCAGCAGCTCAACCATCAGGACACGTTGAGCACGGCCCATGGCGAGCGGCGTCAGGTTGAACTGCCGGACGGATCAAAGCTGGAACTCAACAGTGCCACCCAGGTGCAGGTGATGTTCTCTGCGGGGCGTCGCCATGTGCGCCTGGAGGCGGGCGAGGCGATGTTCATCGTCGCCCACGACAGTGGCCGGCCATTCGTGGTGAGCACCGCCCAGGGTGAAGTCACCGTCACCGGCACCCGCTTCGATGTGCGCCAGGACTTGAGCAGCACCCGCGTGGCGGTGGAACAGGGTTCGGTGAAGGTGCAGGGCGCGGCCGAGTCGCTGGCGCTGCTCGGCGCCGGCCAGGGTTCGCACATCGACGCCCAGGGCAAGGTCGCCGCGCCCTATGCCGTCGACGCCAATGCCGTGACCGCCTGGCGCCAGGGCAAGCTGGTGTTCGACAACGCGCCGCTGAGCGAGGTGGTGGTGGAAGTCTCTCGTTACCGCGCCCAGCCGCTGCATGTGGCACCCGGCAAGGCCGCCGCGCTGCGGCTGTCGAGCACCTTTAGCACCGACGATCCGGACGCACTGTTGCGCGCACTGCCGAGCATCCTGCCGGTGCAGGTGAAGACCCGTCCGGATGGCTCCAGCGAAATTATTTTGAAATAAATTCAGGTTTTTTTCCGTTCGTTCGTCTTCCCCGCCAGCTGCAACTGCCAAGCATTTCCATTTGCATGCGGTTGGCGTTTATCCCGACTCTCAGGACCCCTCGAAGACGTGAACAACAATAAGCCCCTTCTCCAGCTGCGCCGCCTGGCGCTGGCCCTGGCGGTCAGCGCCGCCGGCACCAGCTACGCCGACAGCATCCAGATCCAGGCCCAGCCATTGGCGGGCGCACTCAAGCAACTGGGTCAGCAGACCCACCTGCAGCTGTTCTTCAGCCCCGAACTGGTGGACGGCAAGCAGGCCCCGGCGGTGTCCGGCAACCTGGCGCCGGAGCAGGCCCTGCAGCAACTGCTGCAAGGCAGCGGGCTGACCTTCGAGCAGTCCGCGGACACCGTGGTGGTCAAGCCGGTCCAGGCCGCCGGCACCCTGACCACCGGCAGCCTGGAGCTGGCGCCCACCGATGTGAAAGTGGTTGGTGACTGGCTGGGCGACGCCCAGCAGAGCGTGGTGCAGAATCATCCCGGTGCTCGTACCGTGGTGCGTCGCGAAGCGATGGTGGAGAAGGGCACGATGAACGTGCGCGATGCCCTGCGCGGCATCCCCGGCGTGCAGGTGCAGGACTCCAACGGCACCGGCGGCAGCGACCTGTCGCTGAACGTCGGCGTGCGTGGTCTTACCTCGCGCCTGTCGCCGCGCTCGACCGTGCTGATCGACGGCATCCCGGCGGCCTTCGCCCCTTACGGCCAGCCGCAGCTGTCAATGGCGCCGATCTCCTCGGGCAACCTCGACAGCATCGACGTGGTGCGCGGCGCCGGTTCCGTGCGCTATGGCCCGCAGAACGTCGGCGGGGTGATCAACTTCGTGACCCGGGCGATTCCCGAGAAGGCCTCCGGCGAGTTGTCCACCACCCTGGAGACTTCCCGTCATGGCGGCTGGAAGCACACCGAGTCGGCCTTCGTCGGCGGCACCGCCGACAACGGCATGGGCGTGGCGTTGCTGTATACCGGTGTGAACGGCGACGGCTACCGCAGCAGCAACAACGACAACGATATCGACGACGTGATGCTCAAGACTCACTGGGCGCCGACCGATGTCGACGAGTTCTGGCTCAACTTCCACTACTACGACGGCCGTGCCGACATGCCCGGTGGCCTGACCCAGGCCCAGTACGACCACGATCCCTTCCAGTCGGTGCGCGACTACGACTATTTCAGTGGCCGGCGCAAGGACGTGTCGTTCAAGTGGCTGCGGCAGATCGACGACGCCACCCAGTTCGAGGTGCTGACCTACTACACCGACAGCTTCCGGGGCAGCGCCATCGCCGCGCGCGACATGAAGACCCTGTCGTCGTACCCGCGCAACTACCACACCTTCGCCATCGAGCCACGCCTGTCGCGGATCTTCTTCGTCGGCCCGACCACCCAGGAAGTCAGCGTCGGGTATCGCTACTTGAAGGAAGCCATGCGCGAGCAGTCCACGCGCCTGGCCCTGGTCGACAACGTGCCCACTGTCACCCCGACCTCCGACGGTCATGTGTTCCAGGACCGCAGCGGCGGCACCGAGGCCAGCGCCTATTACATCGATGACAAGATCGACGTCGGCAACTGGACCATCACCCCGGGCATCCGCTTCGAGCACATCAACACCGACTGGCGCGATCGCCCGGTGCTGGACGCCAACTTCCGCCCGGTGCCGGAGAAGAACCGCAGCATCACCAGCAACGAACCGCTGCCGGCGTTGAGCGTGATGTACCACCTGTCCGACGCCTGGAAGCTGTTCGCCAACTACGAGACATCGTTTGGCAGCCTGCAGTACTTCCAGCTGGGCCAGGGCGGTACCGGCAACAACACGGCCAACGGCCTGGAGCCGGAGAAGGCCAAGACCTACGAAGTGGGTACGCGCTATGACAACGGCGGTTTTGCCGGTGAATTGACCGCGTTCTACATCGACTTCGACGACGAGCTGCAGTACATCAGCAACGACATCGGCTGGACCAACCTGGGGGCGACCAAGCACCAGGGCATCGAGGCCTCGGTGCGCTACGACCTGGGCGGTCTCGACCCGCGGCTGGAAGGCCTGTCGGTCAATGGTGGCTACACCTACACTCGCGCCACCTATGAAGGTGATATCCCCGGCTTCAAGGGCCGCGACCTGCCGTTCTACTCGCGCCAGGTGGCCACCGCCGGGCTGCGTTACGCCGTCAACCGCTGGACCTGGAACCTGGACGCGTACGCCCAATCCAAGCAGCGCGCGCCGGGAACCGGGATGAATGCCAACGGCAGCTTCAACGGCAACTACATCACCGAGCCGAGTGCCGACGGGCAGTATGGCGATATTCCGGGGTACGTGACCTGGCATGCCCGTGGCGGCTATGACTTCGGGCCGCAGCTGTCGAACCTGAAGCTGGCGGCGGGGGTGAAGAACCTCTTCGACAAGCAGTACTTCACGCGTTCCAGCGACAACAATGCCGGGATCTATGTGGGGGAGCCGCGCACGTTCTATGTGCAGGCCAGTGTAGGGTTCTGATCCGAGATTGCCGGGGCCGCTGCGCGCCCCATCGCGAAACAAGGCCGCTCCCACAGGTACTGCGCCGGCCTGGAGGCTGATGCTATACCTGTGGGAGCGGCCTTGTGTCGCGATGGGGCGCAAAGCGCCCCCGGCTATCCATCAGGAGACTACTGCCTCCGCCGGCGACACGATACTGGTCTTACCGCCCCGCGACCTGCCCGAGCTCAGGTACGCCGCAATCGACTCCTGCGTCACCTCCCCCAGGAACACGCCTTCGCTATCCAGCACCGGCAACCACGCCCGATTGAACTCGTACATCCGCGACAGCAGGATGCGCAGGTGCTCGTCATGCGCCGCCGTGGCGTTGAACGGTCGCAGGAAATCCCCACACGTCCCGTGCTGTCGGTGCATGTCGCGCCGGCGCACATAGCCCAGCGCCTTGTTCGCGGCATCTGTCACCACTGCATAACGGCGATCGTGCTCATCCAGCAGTTCCAGCGCCTCGCTCACCGACGTATCCGGGCTCAACGCTGGCGCGTTGTCCGCCGCATCCTCGGCGCGCACCAGCAGCAGGCGTTTCAGGGTGCTGTCCTGGCCGACGAAGTTACTGACGAAATCGTCCACCGGATGGGCCAGCAAGGTGTCCGGGTGATCCAACTGCAGCAACTTGCCGGCGCGGAAGATGGCGATCTTGTCGCCCAGCTTGATGGCCTCGTCGATGTCATGGCTGACCATGATCACCGTCTTGTTCAGTGCCCGCTGCATCTCGAAGAACTCGTTCTGGATCATCTCGCGGTTGATCGGGTCGACCGCGCCGAACGGCTCGTCCATCAGCAGCACCGGCGCCTCGGCGGCCAGGGCGCGGATCACGCCGATGCGCTGCTGCTGGCCGCCGGAGAGCTCGCGCGGGTAGCGCTGCAGGTACTGCTTGGGCTCGAGCTTGATCATGTGCATCAGCTCGCGAGCGCGGTCGTGGCATTTCTGCTTGTCCCAGCCGAGCAGGCGCGGGACCACGGTGATGTTCTCCTCGATGGTCATGTTGGGGAACAGTCCGATCTGCTGGATCACATAGCCGATATGACGACGCAGGGTTACCTCGTCCAGCGCGCTGGTGTCTTCGCCGTTGATGAACACCTGGCCCGAGGTCGGGGTGATCAGGCGGTTGATCATCTTCAGCGTGGTGCTCTTGCCGCAGCCCGAGGGGCCGAGGAACACGCAGATTTCGCCCTCGTTGACGGTGAGGCTTACCGCGTCGACGGCTTTGACGTCCTTGCCGTTGACGTTGAAGGTCTTGCTGAGGTTCTTCAGTTCGATCATGGGCGCAGTCCTTCCGGAGTCAGGGCACGTTGCAGGGTTTGCAGGAGCAGGTCGGCGATGATCGCCAGCAGGCTGACCAGCACGGCGCCGACCAGCAGCATCGACATGTCGCTGCGGCTGATGGCGGTGAGGATGAGCACGCCCAGGCCACCGGCGCCGATGGTCGCGGCGATGGTCATCACGCCGATGTTCATCACCACGGCGGTGCGCACGCCGGCCAGGATCACCGGCACGGCGATGGGCAGCTCGACCATGCGCAGGCGCTGGCCGAAGGTCATGCCGATGCCGCGGGCCGCCTCGCGGATGCCCGGTTCGACGTTGGTCAGGGCCAGGTAGGTGTTGCGCAGGATCGGCAGCAGTGAATAAAGGAACACGGCGGTGATCGCCGGCAACGGCCCCAGGCCCTGGCCGAACTTCGAGTAGAACGGCAGCAGCAGACCGAACAGGGCGATCGAGGGGATGGTCAGCAGCACCGTGGCGCTGGCCTGCAGGGGGCCGGCGAACACCGGGAAGCGGGTCATCAGGATGCCCAGCGGCACGCCGACGACGATGGCCAGGCCCACGGCGATGCCAACCAGGGTGATGTGCTGCCCGGTCAGTTGCAGGACTTGCGCCCAGTCGAGATGGGCAAAGGTGTCGAGCAGGTTCATGGTTGTACCTCGCCGAGTGAGTGCTCACGCAGGAACGCCGCGGCGACCACGGTCGGGCTCTGGTGCTCGACATCGACCTGGGCGTTGAGCTTGCGCATGGTCTGGTCGTCGAGCTGACTGGCCAGCGGCTCGAGCAGGGTGGCCAGCTGCGGGTGGGCGTCGAGTACTGCCTTGCGCAGCACGGGCGCCGCGGTGTAGTCGGGGAAGTAGTGCTTGTCGTCTTCCAGCAATTTGAGATCGAAGGCGTCCAGGCGCCCGTCGGTGGTGTAGACCAGGCCGGCGAACACTTGGTTGTTGCGCATCGCGGTGTAGACCAGGCCGCCATCCATCTGGCGGATGTTGCGCCGGTCCAGGGGCAGCCCGTACATCTCGCGCAGGCCGACCAGGCCATCGGGGCGGTTGGCGAACTCGGTGTCCAGGGCCACCAGGTGGTGACGGTCGGGCTCGTCACGCAACACGTGGTTGAGATCGCTGATGGTGTTGACCTGCGGGTAGGCCGCGGCGACCTCCCTGGGCAGTCCCAGGGCATAGGTATTGCTGAATTTCGACGGAGTCAGCCAGACCAGTCCTTTCTTCGCATCGAGTGCCTTGACCCGGGCGTAGGTGGCTGCGGCGCTGGGCATGCGCTCGTCGATATGGTTGTAGGACACCAGCGAGACGCCGGTGTATTCCCACATCAGGTCGAGCTGGCCGGTTTCCTGGGCCTGGCGGGCGATGTTGCTGCCAAGGCCGGCGGTCACCCGTACATCGAAGCCGTTGGCACGCAGGTACTGGGCGGTGATTTCGGCGAGCACGGTCTGTTCGGTGAACACCCGCGCGCCGATGCGGATCAGCGGTTTTTCCGCCGCCTGGGCAAAGCCTGCGCATAGCAGGGCCGCGCCCAGCAACAGGGCGATTGTCTTCTTCATGGTTTCCCTCTCGTTAACGGGCCAGGCCACGTTCCAGCCAGCGCTTGCTGGAGAAACTCACCAGCGCGTCGAGCGCCAGGGCCAGCAGCGCGGTGCACGCGGCACCCAGCAACAGCTGCGGCTGGTTGTTCAGGGCGATGCCGGGGAAGATCAGGCTGCCCAGGCTGTTGGCGCCGATCAGGAATGCCAGCGGCGCGGTACCCACGTTCAGCGCCAGGGCCACGCGCACCCCGCCGACGATGATCGGCACGGCATTGGGCAGTTCCACCTGCCACAGCTGCTGGCGCGGGGTCATGCCGATACCGGTGGCGGCTTCCTTGAGCGAGGCGGGGACGTTTTTCAGGCCCTCGTAGGTATTGCGCACGATGGGCAGCAGGGAGGCGAGGAACAGCGCGAAGATCGCGGGACCTGCGCCGATGCCCAGGATGCTCAGGGCGATGGCCAGGACGGCCAGGGGAGGAATGGTGTTGCCAACGTTGAAAAACTGCATGAAGCGCTCGGCCTTGTCGACCCGGTGCGGTCGACTCAAGGCAATGCCGGCGGGGATGCCCACGGCCAGCGCCGCCGCCATCGAAGCCAGCACCAGGACCAGGTGCGCTTGCAGGTAGAACCCAAGATCGTCGCGGTAGCGGGCGATCGTGTCGATGCCGATCCAGTGGACCAGCAGGGCCAGGATGACGAGCACGGCGGCCCATCCCAACAGCCCTTTTCCGTAGCGTGCAGCCACAGGCGGACTCCTTTTTTATAGTCGGCGATCACACCCCCGTGCGGCCGGCCATTCCTGGCGGCGGGCAGCGTGGTCGCGAGCAGCAGCCCGATGCGCGGCATCAGGCCATGAGCCGAACCCCGTCGGGCTCGTGAAGCAGGTGAAACCAGCCCTGAACCAAAGCGGGTTGCAGGGGAGTGGACGTCTCCGTGGAGGGAAAGGTTCCCATCTTGGGCGGCATTTGGCCAGTGTTAATAACTGGTTGCTTGTAAACATGACGAGAAAAAACGGCGTATTTAAGTGCTGAAGGCGTTGAAGTAACTGTCCTGTGGCCATTTGTCGTGATAAAGCGATTGTCCGGTAGATTGGTTGTGGTTGTTCCGGTCCTTTCGCGGGCAAGCCCGGTCCCACGCGTGCCCGTTCGAGGGGCGCCTTTCGTATCTTCGGTTTTGGCCCGCGCCCCGACTTCAGGTATGATATCGCCCCTTTTTGAATCCCCAGTCAGGCGATTTCCCATGACCAACCAGGCCGCCGAAGTCGCGAAGCGCCGCACTTTCGCAATCATTTCCCACCCCGACGCCGGTAAGACCACCATCACCGAGAAGCTCCTGCTGATGGGCAAGGCGATCTCCGTCGCGGGTACCGTGAAGTCGCGCAAGTCCGACCGCCACGCCACCTCCGACTGGATGGAAATGGAGAAGCAGCGCGGCATCTCCATCACCACCTCGGTGATGCAGTTCCCTTACCGCGAGCACATGATCAACCTGCTCGACACCCCCGGCCACGAGGACTTCTCGGAAGATACCTACCGCACCCTGACCGCGGTGGACTCGGCGCTCATGGTGCTCGACGGTGGTAAGGGTGTAGAGCCGCGTACCATCGCCCTGATGGACGTCTGCCGCCTGCGCGACACGCCGATCGTCAGCTTCATCAACAAACTCGACCGTGACATCCGTGATCCGATTGAACTGCTCGACGAGATCGAGGCAGTCCTGAAGATCAAGGCCGCGCCAATTACCTGGCCGATCGGTTGCTACCGCGACTTCAAGGGCGTGTACCACCTCACCGGCGACTACATCGTCGTCTACACCCCGGGCCACGGCCACGAGCGCACCGAAGCCAAGATCATCCAGAACCTGGACTCCGACGAGGCCCGCGCGCACCTCGGTGACCAGTACGATTCGTTCGTCGAGCAACTGGAACTGGTGCAAGGTGCCTGCCACGAGTTCAACCAGGACGAGTTCATCAACGGCCAGCTGACCCCGGTGTTCTTCGGTACCGCCCTGGGCAACTTCGGTGTCGACCATGTGCTCGACGCGGTCGTCGACTGGGCGCCACGCCCGCTGGGCCGGGTGGCCCACGAGCGTACCGTTGAGCCCGTGGAAGAGAAGTTCACCGGTTTCGTGTTCAAGATCCAGGCGAACATGGACCCGAAACACCGCGACCGCATCGCGTTCATGCGTATCTGCTCGGGCAAGTACGAGAAGGGCATGAAGATGCGCCATGTGCGGATCAACAAGGACCTGCGCATCGGCGATGCGCTGACCTTCTTCTCCTCCGAGCGTGAGCAGCTGGAAGAGGCCTATGCCGGCGACATCATCGGCCTGCACAATCACGGCACCATCCAGATCGGCGACACCTTCACCGAAGGCGAGGCCCTGGGCTTCACCGGTATCCCGCACTTCGCCCCGGAGCTGTTCCGCCGCGTGCGCCTGAAGGACCCGCTGAAATCCAAGCAGCTGCGCCAGGGCCTGCAGCAACTGGCCGAAGAGGGCGCCACGCAGGTGTTCTTCCCCGAACGCAGCAACGACATCATCCTTGGCGCGGTCGGTGTGCTGCAGTTCGACGTGGTCGCCAGCCGTCTGAAGGAAGAGTACAAGGTCGAGTGCGCCTACGAGCCGATCACCGTCTGGTCGGCGCGCTGGATCAGCTGCGACGACAAGAAGAAGCTCGAGGAATTCCAGAACAAGGCCATGGAGAACCTGGCCATCGACGGCGGCGGTCACCTGACCTACCTGGCCCCGACCCGGGTCAACCTGTCGCTGATGGAAGAGCGCTGGCCGGACATCAAGTTCCGCGCTACTCGCGAGCATCACTGATCGTACAGGCCTACATCTGATCCTGTAGCAGCGGCCTTGCCGACGCCTCGGCAAGGCTGCTCCTGCAGGGGCTGCGTAATACCCGCAATCAATTCCCTGCTTTTATGCTGGTCCAGATCCGCGTCCTGATCCGGTCGATCTTCGCCGGCATCGCCTCCAGGGCATACAGCTTGCCCATCACATCCGCGCTCGGGTAGATCATCGTGTTGCCCTTCATCGCCGGGTCCACCAGCCCGTCGGCCTGCTGGTTGCCATTGGCGTATTGCACGAAGTTGCTGATGTTCGCCATCACTTCCGGCTGCAACAGATAGTTCATGTAGGCGTACCCGGCTTTCTCGTTGGGCGCATCGGCCGGCATGGCGACCATGTCGAACCACATCGGCGCGCCTTCCTTCGGAATCGAGTAGCCCACCTTCACCCCGTTCTTCGCCTCCTCGGCGCGGTTCTTTGCCTGCAGCACGTCACCCGAGAAGCCCACCACCAGGCACACATCGCCATTGGCCAGGTCGCCGGTGTACTTCGAGGAGTGGAAGTAGCTGATGTACGGGCGCACTGTCATCAGCAACGCCTTGGCCTTGTCGTAGTCCGCCGGGTTCTGGCTGTGGTGCGGCAGGCCCAGGTAGTGCAGGGCGATCGGCAGCAGCTCGGGGCCATTGTCCAGTACGGCAACGCCGCAGCGCTTGAGCTTGGAGAGGTACTCGGGCTTGAAGAACAGGTCCCACGAGTCGATGGGCGCGTTGTCGCCGAGCACCGCCTTGACCTTGTCGATGTTGTAGCCGATGCCGGTGCTGCCCCACAGGTAGGGGAAGCCGTACTGGTTGCCCGGGTCGTTCACCTCCAGCGCCTTGAGCAGCACCGGGTTGAGGTTCTTCCAGTTCGGCAGCTGCGACTTGTCGAGTTTTTTCAGGGCCTTGCCCTGGATCTGCCGGGCCATGAAGTGGTTGGACGGGAACACTACGTCGTAGCCGGAGTTGCCGGTCATCAGCTTGCCGTCGAGTGTCTCGTTGCTGTCGAACACATCGTAGGTGGGCACGATGCCGGTGGTTTGCTGGAAGCTCTTCAGGGTGTCCGGGGCGATGTAGCTCGACCAGTTGTAGATCTTCACCGAGTCGGCGGCGCCGGCAACGCTTGCGGCCAGCATCAGGGGAGCGATAAGGAGCGTGCGCATGTCGGGGTTACCTTGCTTTGTCTGTTGTTATCGAAGGCAGGCGATCAGCGGATCAGAAAATCAGTACGTAGGTCTTGCGCACGGTCTCCTGGATATCCCAGGTGCCGACGCTGTTGGCCGGTAGCATCAGGGCGTCTCCGGCTTCTATGACTAGCGGCTCGCCGCCATCTGGGGTGAAGGTGCAGCGGCCCTTGATGAAGTGGCAGAACTCCTGTTGCACGATCTGCCGCCGCCAGCGCCCCGGGGTGCACTCCCATATCCCGGTCTCGACGCCGTCATTGCGTTCGATGCAGGTGACCGAGGTGACCGCAACCGGCTCGCCGAGGGGCACGGCAACCGGGGTGGCGCTGTCCAGGATAACGCTGTCGGTGTGCTTGAACTGGGTGATGCTCATGACCGGTGGATCCTGTGTGGTGATGAAGGGAAGTCAGTGCATGAAACCTTCCATGAAGTCGGCCAACCCGCTGGCCAGGCGCCGCCGCCAGGGGGCACTGGCCGGGTTGGCGAGGGTCCGGTCCTCGTGGACGAAACTCTGGATGATCGCGTTGTAGCCCAGCCAGCGGCAGGGCTCAGGTGGCCAGCTGGCCAGGCTCGCCAGCGGGCGGTTGTCATGCACCCAGGGCTGGGCGGTGAGCGCGTTGTGCTGGCCGAGGATCAGGGCCGCCAGGGTGCGTCCGCCCAGGTTGGTGGCGCCGACTCCTTCGCCGCCGTAGCCGCCGGACAGGGCGATGCCGCGCTGGCGATCGCACAGCATGTGCGGGCGGAAGCGCCGGGCCATGCCCAGGTTGCCGCCCCAGGAATGGGTGATGCGCACATGCTTGAGCTGCGGGAACAGCTCGCCGAACAGGTAGCGGCGTAGCTCGATCTCGTTGTCGGTGAGGGTGAAGTTCTCGCGCAGGCGACCGCCGAAGCGGTAGCCGCCGCGGGCACCGAACACCAGGCGGTTGTCGGCGCTGCGCTGGCCGTAGGTGACCTGGCGGCTGTTTTCGCTGAAGGCCTGGCCCTGGCTCAGGCCGATCTGTTCCCAGGTCGACTCGGGCAACGGCTCGGTGGCCACCAGCAGGCTCTGCACCGGCAACTGGTGCCGCCCGAGCGGGGGCAAGCTGGCGGCGTAGCCTTCGACGGCCGGCACCATCCAATGGCTGCGGATGCGTGCCAGTGGGGTGCGCACTTCACCGGTCTGCCAGTCGATGGCCGGGGTGTTTTCGTAGATCGGCACGCCCATGGCCTCGACCGTCCGTGCCAGGCCGCGCACCAATCTGGCCGGTTGGATCGTGGCCACATGCGGGCTGTAGAGGGCGCCGTAGGGGTTGCTCACCTTCAACTGGGCATCCAGCTGTTCGGGGCGCAGCCAGCGGTAGTCGTCCTCGTTCATGCCCTGGCGGTAGAGGTCATCGAGCCAGGCGCGCAGGCTGCGTTCCTGTTCCGGGTAACGGGCGGCGCAGTACAGCACCCCGCCTTTGCGGTAGTCGCAGGCGATGCCTTCGCGCAGGAGCACATCGTGGACTTCGTCGGGAATGCCGTGCAGCAGGTCGATGCTTTCACGCCGCTGCTGCGGCGAGAGCGTGGCCAGCAGGCGATCCTCGCCCAGCAGGTTGCCCATCAGCCAGCCGCCGTTGCGTCCGGAGGCGCCGAAGCCGGCGATATTGGCCTC
This sequence comes from Pseudomonas sp. P65(2024), assembly GCF_057480955.1. NCBI lineage: Bacteria > Pseudomonadati > Pseudomonadota > Gammaproteobacteria > Pseudomonadales > Pseudomonadaceae > Pseudomonas > Pseudomonas sp. P65(2024). The sequence continues at coordinate 85,479 of NZ_JBLIYX010000016.1, read as the reverse complement.
GATCACGGCGATGTTCAACTGCGGCGCCTGGCGCTTGAGGTAGTAAGCGGTCCACAGGCCGGTGTAACCGGCGCCGATGATACACACATCGACATCAAGGTCCTGGCGCAGGGCCGGGCGCGCGCACAGGGGCTCGTCGAGCTGGTCCATCCACAGGCTGATCGTGCGCAGGGGTTGCATCGGGTCGGGCTCCACATCCGGTCGAGGTCTGTGGGCGATCCTAGTGAAGCGCAAGGCGGGCTGTCTTACGTGCGTGCACGCAGGGAAATTTGCTTGAGGTAGGCCTTGGGCGACAGTCCCGTGTGCTCGCGAAAGCACTTGTAGAAGGCTGACAGCGAATTGAAGCCGGCATTGAACGCCAGTACGTCGATAGCTGTGCGCGCGCTGCCAGCATCGAGGCTGGCTATCAGGTGTTGCAGGCGCGCCTGGTTGACGTAGCGGTAGAAGCTCTGGCCGAGCACCTGGTTGAGCAGGTAGGAGATCTGGTTGCGGCTGTAGCCGCTTTCGTCGGCAACCTGCTGCAGGTCGAGCTCCGGGTCGAGGTAGGGACGTTGGGCCTGGAAGTAATGCTCCAGGTCCTGGGCCATGGTCGACAGCTGGCGTGGTGACAGGCCCAGGCGGCTGGTCGCCGGGCGCGGGCCGTGCGGCAGGCTGGCATTGCCGCCCTGGCGCACCAGGGTGGCGTATTCGTTGACCCGCCAGATCAGCCCGTCCCGGACCGTGATCGCTTCGCTGGACTGGAACGCCACCAATCCCTGGCCGCCCTGGACCGTGACCTGGTACTGGATGAACGCTGTGCAGCCGTCGACGCGGATGCGGTCGCTGTGGACGATGTCCTCGCCGGCTTCATGGGGCAGGCAGGCGCGCACGTAGTCGCGCAGTTCGTCGAAGCCGAGCACGCGGTTCTGGAAGAAGTCGTGGTACTGGATGTCTGGGTGGTACAGCGCCATCACCCCGTCCAGGTCGCGATGCTTCCAGCACAGGTGGTAGCGCATGACGGTGTCGGCGGTGAGCGGGGTCTGCCCAGGGCCGTCGGGGACGGTGGTGATAGACATGCCGCTGATGGTGCCTCGTCATGTCCCGGTCTGACAAGAACGCTTGCATTCAGGATTGCAGAAGGCCCTGTCTTTTTCGGCACGATCTGGCATTTTGCATGATGTTCAGCGATTTCCTACAAGCCAACTACCTGATTTATAAAGAAGTCATGTTTTGACACAAGTGGCACAGCACCTGCACCGCCTTACCCGAGAACGGACCTCCCCTCAGATAAGGCGTCGAAATCATGATCACACCTGCCGATTACCCCACCAACGACCCCAATCGCTCCGGTGTTTCCTGGGCCGCGATCTTCGCTGGCGCAGCAGCAGCGGCCGCATTGTCCCTGATCCTGGTGATATTGGGATCAGGGTTGGGGCTGGCCGCCACCTCGCCTTGGGCCGACGAAGGCGCCAGCGCCAAGGTCCTTGGCATTTCAACCATCATCTGGCTATTGATCACCCAGATACTGGCCTCGGGTCTAGGTGGTTACATCGCCGGACGTCTTCGCGTGAAATGGGCCAACCTGCACGGCGACGAAGTGTATTTCCGCGACACTGCCCATGGCTTCCTGGCCTGGGCGGTTGCCACGCTCGTGGCCGGCCTGTTGGTGCTGGGTACTGCGGGCAACCTGCTGGGAGCCGGTGTTACTGCAGCGTCCGGGGTAGCTGGCGCCACTGCGGCTGCAGGCGTGGCTGGCAGCGATCGTCAAAGCCGGGACTCGATGGGCTACTTCGTCGATGGCTTGTTCCGCGGCCAAGGCCCGGTGGCGGTCAGTGACGACGCGGCAAATGGTGTGGCGGCGCGCATTCTGACACGCTCGCTAGTCCAGGGGGGCGCACTTTCGCCGGAGGACCGGACCTACCTGGCCCAGGTTGTCGCCCAGCGCACACGCCTGACACAACCCGAGGCTGAAGCCCGGGTCGATCAGGTCTATGCGCAGCTGCAGCAAGCCAAGCTCGAGGCCAAACAAGCTGCGGACGTTGCGACCAAGGCGGCGGCCTGGACGGCGTTGTGGACCTTCGTCGCCCTGCTTTGCGGCGCCTTCTTCGCCAGCCTGGCGGCACTGTTCGGCGGCCGGCAGCGTGACCGGGTGCAGTGGCTGCAAGGCAGTCCGGCCGACTACAACGTGCGCCACACCGCTGCACCGATCCGATAACTTGGAACAAGGAGATCTGTCATGCGCTCATTATTGCTGTGGATGCTCGGAGTACCTATTCCCGTGATCATCCTGATTGCATTGTTCATGCACTGAAAAATGAAAACGCCGCCCCGAAGGGCGGCGTTTTCATTGGGGCATCCCGCTACAGGAACTGCTCGGCATAATGGCAAGCCACCTGCCGTGTACTCACCTGCCGCAACGCCGGTACTTCCTTGGCGCAACGGTCGGTGGCATAAGGGCAACGCTTGTGGAACGCGCAACCATCTGGCGGATTCAGTGGGTTGGGCAGTTCACCGGCGATGCGGATCTTCGGCTTGAGCGGATCCGGGTGGATCGCCGGGGTCGCAGACAGCAGCGCCTGCGTGTACGGGTGCAACGGCTTCTCGTAGATATCTTCCTTCGGTCCCATCTCCGCCGGCCGCCCCAGGTACATCACCAGCACCTGGTCGGCCACATGACGTACCACCGCCAGGTTGTGGGAGATGAACACGTAGGCGGTGTTGAACTCCTTTTGCAGGTCCATGAACAGGTTCAGCACCTGGGCCTGGATCGACACGTCGAGGGCCGAGGTCGGCTCGTCGGCCACCAGCACCTTGGGCTGCAGCATCATTGCCCGGGCCAGGGCGATGCGCTGGCGCTGTCCGCCGGAGAACATGTGCGGATAACGCTGGTAGTGCTCGGGGCGCAGGCCCACCTGCTCCATCATCTTCTGCACTTTCTCGCGACGCTCGGTCTTGCTCAGCGAGGTGTTGATCAGCAGTGGCTCTGCGAGCTGGTCGCCGATCTTCTGCCGTGGGTTGAGCGAGGCGTAGGGGCTCTGGAACACCATCTGCACGTCGCGACGCAGTTGCTTGCGCTGGTCCTTGCTGGCGCCCTTGACCTCGTGGCCGGCGATTTGCAGCGAGCCGGAGGAGGGTTCCTCGATCAGGGTCAGGGCCCGGGCCAGGGTCGATTTGCCACAGCCGGACTCACCGACCACGGCCAGGGTCTTGCCGGCCTCCAGTTCGAACGACACGCCGTTGAGCGCGCGGACCAGCGCATGCCCCTTGAACATGCCGCGGGAGACTTCGTAGTGGCGGGTCAGCTCACGAGCGGAAAGAACGACGGCCATCACGCCACCTCCTGGTTCAGCGGATAGAAGCAACGCACCAGGCTGTGGGCCTGGGGATCGAGGGCCGGGCGCTGCCGGCGGCAGTTTTCCTGGACATAGGGGCAGCGCGGCGACAGCAGGCAGCCTTGCGGGCGGTCATAGCGGCCGGGGACGATGCCGGGCAGGGTGGCCAGGCGCTCGGCGCCGATGCTGTGCTCGGGGATGGCCGCCAGCAGCGCTTCGCTGTACGGGTGGGCGGGGATGTCGAACAGCTCCGGCACCTGGCCGACTTCGACGGCCTGGCCCGCGTACATCACGCATACGCGCTTGGCGGTCTCGGCGACCACCGCCAGGTCGTGGGTGATGAGAATGAGCGCCATGTTGCGCTCCTTCTGCAGGTTGACCAACAGCTCCATGATCTGCGCCTGGATGGTCACATCCAGGGCAGTGGTCGGTTCGTCGGCGATCAGCAGCTTCGGCTCGCCGGCGATGGCCATGGCGATCGCCACCCGTTGACTCATGCCGCCGGACAGCTGGTGCGGGTAGGCGTCCAGGCGGCTTTCGGCGGCCGGGATCTCGACCTTCTTCAGCAGCTCAAGGGCACGCTGGCGCGCGGCCTTGCCTTTCAGGCCGAGGTGCTGGCGCAGCACTTCCTCGATCTGGTAGCCCACGGTGTAGCTGGGGTTGAGCGCGGTCATCGGGTCCTGGAAGACCATGGCGATGTCCTTGCCCACCACTTTGCGGCGCTGGCGGCCGCTGAGCTTGAGCATGTCGATGCCGTCGAAGTTGAGCACGTCGGCGGTGATGCGCCCAGGGGCGTCGATCAGGCCCATCAGGGCCATCATGGTGACGGACTTGCCGGAGCCGGACTCGCCAACGATGGCGAGGATCTCGCCGGCGTCCACGCTCAGTTCGAGGCCATCCACCACGGGCACGGCATTGGCGTCGCCGAAGCGCACGTTCAGGTTGTTGATCTGCAACAGTGACATGGCGTTCTCCTCAGGCGGCGTTCTTGAGTTTCGGGTCCAGCGCATCGCGCAGGCCGTCGCCCATCAGGTTGATTGCCAGCACACTGAGCAAGATGGTCAGGCCGGGCAGGCTCACCACCCACCAGGCGCGCTCGATGTAGTCGCGGGCCGAGGCCAGCATGGTGCCCCACTCGGGGGTCGGCGGCTGGACGCCGAGGCCGAGGAAGCCCAGGGCGGCGGCATCCAGAATGGCCGAGGAGAAGCTCAGCGTTGCCTGGACGATCAGCGGCGCCATGCAGTTGGGCAGCACGGTGACGAACATCAGGCGTGGCAGGCCGGCGCCGGCCAGGCGCGCGGCGGTGACGTAGTCGCGGTTCAGCTCGCCCATCACCGCGGCGCGGGTCAGGCGCACGTAGGAGGGCAGCGAGACGATGGCGATGGCGATCACCGTGTTGATCAAGCCTGGGCCGAGGATGGCGACGATGGCCACGGCCAGCAGCAGCGATGGCAGGGCCAGCATCACGTCCATCAGGCGCATGATCGAGGGGCCGAGGATCTGCGGGAAGAAGCCGGCCAGCAGGCCAAGCAGGATGCCCGGGATCAGCGACATCACCACCGATGACAGGCCGATCAGCAGCGACAGGCGGGCGCCCTGGATCAGGCGCGAGAGCAGGTCGCGGCCCAGTTCGTCGGTGCCGAGGATGAACTGCCAGGTGCCGCCTTCGAGCCACACCGGTGGGGTGAGCAGGAAGTCGCGGTACTGCTCGCTGGGGTTGTGCGGCGCGACCCAGGGGGCAAACAGGGCGCAGAACACCACCAGGGTCATGAAGGCCAGGCCGGCCACCGCGCCCTTGTTGCGCGAGAAGGCCTGCCAGAACTCTTTGTATGGCGAGGGGTAGAGCAAGCTTTGGTCGACCACGCTGGGCGGGGTGACGGATTTTGGAATCGGGCTGGTCATGGCGGAGTCCTCAGCGCTGATGACGGATGCGTGGGTTGGCCAGGCCGTAGAGGATGTCCACGACGAAGTTGACCAGGATCACCAGGCAGGCGATCAACAGGATGCCGTTCTGGACCACGGGGTAGTCACGGGCACCGATGGCCTCGATCAGCCATTTGCCGATGCCCGGCCAGGAGAAGATGGTTTCGGTGAGCACGGCGCCCGCGAGCAGCGTGCCGACCTGCAGGCCGAACACGGTCAGCACCGGGATCAGCGCGTTGCGCAGGCCGTGGATGAACACCACGCGCGACGGCGAAAGGCCCTTGGCGCGGGCGGTACGGATGTAGTCCTCGCGCAGCACCTCGAGCATCGACGAACGGGTCATGCGGGCGATCACCGCCAGCGGGATGGTGCCCAGCACGATGGCCGGCAGGATCAGGTGCATCACTGCATCCTTGAACGCGCCTTCCTCGTCGCTGAGCAGCGTGTCGATGAGCATGAAGCCGGTTTTCGGTTCGATGTCGTAGAGCAGGTCGATGCGTCCGGAGACCGGCGTCCAGCCCAGGCTTACCGAGAAGAACATGATCAGGATCAGGCCCCACCAGAAGATCGGCATCGAGTAGCCGGCCAGGGAGATACCCATCACCCCGTGGTCGAACAGCGAGCCGCGCTTGAGCGCGGCGATCACCCCGGCCAGCAGGCCGATGACCCCGGCGAACAGCAGGGCGGCCATGGCCAGCTCCAGGGTTGCCGGGAATAAGGTGAGGAACTCGTTCCATACGCTTTCACGGGTGCGCAGGGATTCGCCGAGGTCGCCCTGGGCGAGCTTGCCGACATAGTCCAGGTACTGGGCCGGCAGCGGTTTGTTCAGGCCCAGGCGCTCCATGGCCTGGGCGTGCATTTCGGGGTCGACCCGGCGTTCGCCCATCATCACTTCGACCGGGTCGCCGGGGATCAGGCGTATGAGCGCGAAGGTCAGCAGGGTGATACCGAAGAAGGTCGGGATCAGCAGACCCAGGCGTCGGGCAATAAAACTCAACATTGTCAGGGGTACCTCATCAGCCGGTAACGGCGCGCCGCCGGGGCCTCTTGCACAAGGTCCGGCGGCTGTTGTTGTTCTACTTCACCCGGGTGGTGGCGAAGTTGTTGTTGGTCAGTGGGTTGATCACATAGCCTTCGACGTTCGCGCGCATGGCGGTGAACATTTTCGGGTGGGCCATGCTGATCCACGGCTGGTCTTCATCGTACACCGCCAAAGCCTCGTTATAGAGCTTGGCGCGCTCGTCGTTGTCGATCACTTCGCGGGCGCGGGTGATCAGGTCCTGGAATTTCTGGTTGCACCAGCGCGCGTAGTTCTCGCCACTCTTGGCCGCATCGCAGCTGAGCATCGGCGTGAGGAAGTTGTCCGGGTCGCCGTTGTCGCCGGCCCAGCCCGCCGACACCAGGTCGGCCTCGCCCTTCTTGGCGCGACGCAGCATTTCGGCCCATTCCATCACGCGGATGTCGAGCTTGATGCCGATCTTGGCCAGGTCGGATTGAAGCATTTCGGCCGACAGACGCGGGTTGGGGTTGGTCGGGCCGCCGCCGTTGCGGGTGAACAGGGTGATCACCGTGCCTTCCGGCACGCCGGCTTCCTTGAGCAGGGCACGGGCCTTGTCGAGGTCGTGGGGCGGGTTCTTGTTGTCGGTGTTGTAGCCGATCATGGTCGGCGGGTACGGGTTGACCCCCGGTAGCGCGTTGCCCTTGCCGAACAGCTGGTCGACGTGGGTCTGGCGGTCGAAGGCCATGTTGATCGCCTTGCGCACGCGCACGTCGCTCAGGTACTTGTGCTGGGTGTTCATCGAGATGTAGCCGGTGACCAGCGCCTCGATCTCGGCAACCTTGAGTTTTGGATCGGTCTTGATCCCCGGCACGTCGTCAGGCTTGGGGTACAGGGCGATCTGGCACTCGTTGGCACGCAACTTTTGCAGGCGCACGTTACTGTCGGTGGCGATGGCGAAGATCAGCCCGTCGGCTGGCGGCTTGCCGCGGAAGTAGTCCGGGTTGGCCTTGTAGCGAACCTGGGCGTCCTTGCTGTAGCGCTGGAACACGAACGGGCCGGTGCCGATCGGCTTGCTGTTGAGATCGCCGGTCTTGCCGGCCTTGAGCAACTGGTCGCCGTACTCGGCGGAGTAGATCGAGGTGAAGGCCATGGCCAGGTCGCGCAGGAAGGGTGCTTCCGGGCGGGTCAGGGTAATCACCACGGTGTGGTCGTCGGTCTTTTCGACCGACTTGAGCAGGTCCTTGAAGGCCATGCTCTCGAAATAGGGGTAGCCGACGCTGGTCTTGTCGTGCCATGGGTGGTCTTTCTTCAACTGGCGGTTCAGGCTCCACAGCACGTCATCGGCGTTGAAGTCGCGGGTGGGGGTGAAGTAGTCGGTGGTGTGGAACTTGACGCCTTCGCGCAGGTGGAAGGTATAGACCAGCCCGTCGGGGCTGACGTCCCAGCTGGTGGCCAGGGCCGGCTGGATCTCGGTGGTGCCGGGCTTGAAGTCGACCAGGCGGTTGAAGATGGCCTCGGCCGTGGCGTCGGCGGTCACGGCGGTGGTGTACTGGACGATGTCGAAGCCTTCCGGGCTGGCTTCGGTGCACACCACCAGCGGCTTGGCCGCCAGATTCGATGCGGCGCCCAGGATGACGGCTGCCAAGGCAGCACGTAGCGGTAGCATTTTCATGGAACCTCCCTGCAGTGCTAGTTCCAGCGTAGCCGCCACGGCCCGTGGGGAGTCGGGCCGTGGCGCCAACGGTCAGAGGATGTTGAACGGAATGGTGGTCACGACGCGGAGCTCGTCGAGGCTGCCGTCGGCCTGGGCCTTGCTGGCACGGTGGGCGGTATAGGTGGCGCGGATGGTGGTGTCCTTCAGCATGCCGCTTTGCACCGCGTAGCTGGTGCCGATGCCCCACTCGTAGTGGTTTTCGCCGTCCTGGCCACGGACGTCATAGGCGGTGCCCTTGTAGTGGGTGCCGTCGATGCCCCAGCCGCGGGCGTTGTAGACGTTGAACTTCAGGCCCGGCACGCCATACGGCGCCATGTTCAGCACATAGCTGATCTGCAGGGACTTTTCGTTCGGACCGTTGAAGTCCGACAGCAGGGAGTTGGCCAGGTAGATGCCGTTGGTTTCGTGCAGGTAGTCGAAGTATTCGTTGCCGTTGACCTGCTGCCAGGAGGCGCTGAGGGTATGGGCCTGGTGGGTCAGGCCAAACGACAGGCTGTAGGTGTCGTTGTCGATCTCGCCCATCTTCTTGCTGCCTTCGTCCACGGTCTTGTAGTAGTTCAGACCGGTGGTCAGGCTCAGCACCGCGCTGTCGCCCAGCACGTGGTTGGCGCCGAAGTAGTACTGGTTCCAGAAGTCCTCGACCTTGGTGGCGTAGAGGCTGGTGGTCAGGCTCTTGAGCGGCTGGTAGTTGAGGCCGACGGTGCTGGCGCGGTCGGTTTCCCTGCCGTTGCCGTATTCGCTGCGGAACTTGCTCAGGCTCTGCTCGGTACGCGGCGAGACGCGGTCGAAGGTACCCACGTCGAACGACAGGTTCTCGAACTCGGCGCTATGCAGGAACGCACCCTGGAAGCTCGACGGCAATGCGCGGTTGCCGATATAGGCGATCATCGGCGTGTCGACCGACTGGCGGCCCACGGTCAGCGTGGTGTTGGAGATGCGGGCCTTGACGTTGCCCAGGCCCATCTTGCTCCACTGGCCGATCGGGTCGCCGTCGCTGTGGGTCAGCGTACGGTTGTTCGGGCCGGCCACGGCGGCGCGGCCCTGCTCGAGGGCGATGGCGTTGTAGGCCGCGGCCTCGACGGCGAAGCCCACGGTGCCTTCGGTGAAGCCCGAGCTGTAGTTGAGGATGGTGCCCTGCACCCAGTTGTCACGGCTGTGGGTGTCGTGGCGGGTGCCGTCACCCTTGGTGTACTTCCACAGCGGCGCACGGGTGGCGCGTTCGCGGGCATACCAGTTGCGGGTGCTGCCGGACAGGCTCTGGCCATCGATGAAGCCTTTGGCTTCGGCCTGCTCACTGCTGGACTTGAGCGCGAACGGCACGAAGTCCTGGCTCACGGGTTCGGCCTGGGCGAGGGCGCAGAAGGCGCCGACGGACAAGGCCAGTGCGGTGGTTGTGGTACGAATCAACATGAAAGCTCCCTGATATTTTTTTAGTTATCACCCGACCTTGTGAGCCGGGCTTGTCACGGTGACGCGGTACTGCAGTGTCTGCCTTGGGGTTGCCAGGCAAATCCGGGCTGCACGCGGGCGTGGGAGTGGGTTGCACTCCCACGCCCGCGTGAAGGGTCAATCGATGCTGACGCCGGAGAAAACGTTGCGTCCGAAGGGGCTGACCTTGAAGTCTTTCACGCTGATGCTCAGCGGCTGGTTGACCGTGGAGTGCGCGACCGGAGTGATCGGCACTTGTTGCTTGAGGCGTTGCTGGGCTTGTTCGTAGAGGCTGGTGCGCTGGTCGCGGTCGGTGACCTGCTTGGCTTTCTTGACCAGGGCGTCGTACTGCGGGTCGCACCACAGCGAGTAGTTGTTGCTGCCGATGGCGTCGCAACTGAACAGCGTGCCCAGCCAGTTGTCCGGGTCGCCGTTGTCGCCGGTCCAGCCGATCAGGGCGATGTCGTGTTCGCCGTTCTTCATGCGCTTGAGGTATTCACCCCACTCGTAGCTGACGATGCGCACCTTGAAGCCGAGCTTGCTCCAGTCGGCCTGGAGCATTTCGGCCATCAGCTTGGCATTGGGGTTGTAGGGGCGCTGCACCGGCATGGCCCACAGGGTGATCTCGGTACCTTCCTTGACCCCGGCCTGCTTGAGCAACTGCTTGGCTTTGTCCGGATTGAAGGGCGCGTCCTTGATCGATTTGTCGTAGGACCACTGGGTCGGCGGCATGGCGTTCGACGCGGCCTGGCCGGCGTCCTGGTAGACCGCCTCGATGATGGCTTTCTTGTTCACCGCCATGTCCATGGCTTGGCGCACCTCCAGCCGGTCGAACGGCGGGTGCTGGGTGTTGTAGGCGATGTAGCCGAGGTTGAAGCCGGGCTGGGTCATCACCTGCAACTGGCCGTCCTGCTTGAGCGCTGGCAGGTCGGCCGGACGTGGGTGCAGGGTGATCTGGCACTCGTTGCGGCGCAGCTTCTGGATGCGCACCGAAGGGTCGACGTTGATCGAGAACACCAGGTTGTCGAGCTTCACCCGGTCCGGTGCCCAATAGTCCTTGTTGCCCTTGAAGCGGATCTGCGAATCCTTCTGGTAGCGCTGGAACACGAACGGGCCGGTGCCGATCGGCTTCTGGTTGATGTCGCTGGCCTTGCCGCCGGCCAGCAGGTGCTCGGCGTACTCGGCGGAGAGGATCGAGGCGAAGGCCATGGCGATGTTCTGCAGGAAGGCGGCATCGACCTTGTTGAGGGTGAAGACCACGGTCAGCGGGTCGGTCTTCTCGACCTTGGCGATGTTCTTGTCCAGGCCCATGCTGATGAAGTACGGGAACTCGGTGGGGTAGGCCTGGCGGAAGGGGTGGCTCTTGTCGAGCATGCGGTTGAAGGTGAACAGCACGTCGTCGGCGTTGAAGTCGCGGGAGGGCTTGAAGTCCTTGTTGGCATGGAACTTCACCCCGGGGCGCAGGTGAAAGGTGTACTTCAGGCCGTCGTCGGACACTTGCCAGTCAGTCGCCAGGCCCGGCTGCACGGCGGTGCCGCCACGCTCGAACTCGACCAGGCGGTTGTAGATCGGTTCGGCGGCGTCGTTGTCGGTGGCGGCGGTGTACTGGGCGGTGTCGAAGCCCGCCGGGCTGCCCTCTGAGCAGAACACCAGGTTGTTGGCGAAGCTCAGCGGGGCCTGGCTCAGCAGGCCGAGGGCAAGCAGGGTGGAACACAGTGTGGTCAGGCGCATGGCAGATCCTTTGTCCGTCTTTTTCGGGCCGCGACAGGCAAAACGCGGCTGCAACATCCCGGTCCTGACGATAGGTGCGCCAGAATGTGGGAGCCAGGGCTTCGCTACTGATTTGGGAGTGGGAGCGTTCCGGCGAGCGTGAGGGAATTGCCCTACGTATCGCCCGGTCGTGTCATCGTCCCGCCGGAAAAACCGGCAGGACGATCACGGCCGTTACTTGTCTACGCTGACCCCGTAGAAGGAATTCAGGCCGAAGGGGCTGATCTTGAAGTCCTTCACTTTCGCGCTCATGGGCTGATACACGGTGGAGTGGGCGATGGGGGTCATCGGCACCTGCTCCTTGAGGATGTGTTGCGCCTGCTTGTAGAGCTCGGTGCGCTTGGCCTGATCGGAGGTCGCCTTGGCTTGCTTGATCAGGTCGTCGTAGGGCTTGTAGCACCACTTGGAGAAGTTGTTGCCGTCCATGGCGTCGCAGCCGAACAGGGTGCCCAGCCAGTTGTCCGGGTCACCATTGTCGCCGCTCCAGCCGATCAGCATGGCGCCCTGCTCGCCAGCCTTGGAGCGTTTGATGTACTCACCCCACTCGTAGCTGACGATCTTGGCGTTGATACCGATCTTCTTCCAGTCGGACTGGAGCATTTCGGCCATCAGCTTGGCGTTGGGGTTGTAGGGGCGTTGCACCGGCATGGCCCACAGGGTGATCTCGGTACCTTCCTTGATGCCGGCTTCCTTGAGCAGTTGCTTGGCCTTCTCTGGGTCGTATGCGGCGTCCTTGATGGTGTCGTCATAGGACCACTGGGTCGGCGGCATGGCGTTGACCGCCAGCTGGCCGGCACCCTGATACACCGACTCGATGATCTGCTGCTTGTTGACCGCCATGTCCAGCGCCTGGCGGACCTTGAGTTGGGACAGGGGGTTCGCTTCGTTGCTGCCCTTGACCTTGTCCATCACGTTGTAGGCGATGTAGCCGAGGTTGAAGCCAGCCTGGTGGGGCATCTGCAGGTTCTTGTCCGCCTTCAGCGGCTCGATGTCGGCCGGCCGTGGGAACAGCGTCACCTGGCACTCGTTCTTCTTCAGTTTTTGCATGCGCACCGAGGCGTCAGTGCTGATGGCGAAGATCAGGTTGTCGATCTTCACTTCCTCGGGATTCCAGTAGTCCTTGTTGCCCTTGAAGCGGATCTGCGCGTCCTTCTGGTATTTGCTGAACACGAACGGGCCGGTGCCGATGGGCTTCTGGTTGATGTCGGCGGGTTTGCCCTGCTTGAGCAACTGGTCAGCGTACTCGGCTGACTGGATCGAGGCGAAGTGCATGGCCATGTTCTGGATGAACGCGGCGTCGACCTGGGCGAGGGTGAACTTCACCGTGTGATCGTCGATCTTCTCCACCTTGGCAATGTTCTTGTCCATGCCCATGTCGGTGAAGTAAGGGAACTCGGTGGGGTAGGCCTTGCGGAACGGCTGGTTCTTGTCGAGCATGCGTTCGAAGGTGAACAGCACGTCATCGGCGTTGAATTCGCGGGTGGGCTTGAAATATTCGGTGGTATGGAACTTCACGCCTTCGCGCAGGTGGAAGGTGTAGGTCTTGCCATCGTCGGAAACCTCCCACTTGGTGGCCAGGCCCGGAATCACCGCGGTGCCGCCTCGCTCGAATTGAGTCAGGCGGTTGAAGATGGTTTCGGCGGAGGCGTCAAAGTCAGTTCCGGTGGTGTACTGCCCGGGGTCGAAACCGGCTGGGCTGCCTTCGGAGCAGAACACCAGGTTGGATGCGGCGAGGGCAGAAGGAGCGCCGGCTAGCAAGCCTGCGCCTAACAGGAACGGAATGACTGCGTGTTTGAGCATGGTGGCCTCATTGTTGTCATTTTTCGAATTGAGGCGGCCTCGTGAGCCGACCTGCGGATACTTATGCAGGGGGTGTTCCCAATGCAACACTCAGCAGGATGGTTGGCGCCAAAATTGTGGTACGGACGTACATGGATGTCGCATCCATATAACTTTGGCGAATGTTGATCGTTTGCGTGGGTGAAAAGGGCGAAAATTTCAGGATGTTTCGCACTTTATGCGGCAAGCAGATGCACCCGTTTGGTGCGTAGGAAAGGTCTGAAACCGTTGTCCGAGACGTTCTGCACGCCTCGAACATCCGGTTGGGTGGGTCAAGGGACCTGAACTTCGATCAGTCCATCGGCGCTCATGCTGACTTCGCTGGTGCCGGCTTCGATATCCGGTCCCGGCGCAGCCTCGTCGGCGGCGCCCTTGGCCATCATCGCCATCGGCGCGCTGCGCAGGTACGGACGCGGGTAGCCGCTGCTGTTGAGGTTTAGGCTGACCACCTTGTAGCCTTTGCCGCCCAAGGCTTCGGTGGCCAACTGAGCGCGTGCCTTGAAGGCGGCGACGGCATCCTTGAGCAGCTCGTCCTCGTTGCTCTTACGCGTGGCCGGGGCGATGGAGAAGTCCATGCCGCCCATTTTCAGGTCCTGCAGCAGCTCGCCAGTGAGCTTGGACAGGGCCGGGAAGTCGGCTCCCTCCAGGCGCAGCTCGGCGCGCTCGCGCCAGCCGGTGATCTTCTGGCCCTTGGTGTCGTAGATCGGGTAGCTGTTGCGGCTGCCCTGGCTGATCTTCACATCCTTGACCTGGCGGGCCTGCTGCACGGCCTTGTTCATGGTCTCGGTGATCTCCTTGGCGAGCTTGCCCGGGTCGCTGTTCTGGGCTTCGCTGTACAGCGTCACGACCATCAGGTCGCGCGCCACTTCCTTGCTGACTTCGGCGCGCAGCGACACCTGGTTGTAGCGCGGCTCGTCGGCCGCCAGGGCCGGCAGGTTGGCGAGCATGCCGCAGGACAGGGCAACAGCGGCGGCGCCGCGACGGGAAATGTGCATGTGGAGCTCCTTGGCAAGATAAGGCGTGGATGAGGACATCCGTTCCACGCATGGCCGATCAGACCGGCAACAGTGTAGTGGGTTCAAAAATGCCATCATGAGTCTGTGACAAAGTGTGGCGCTTTGCCGCATCGCTGCAGCGAGGCGCCCGGCTTCGGTATACTCCAGCCGATTTTCCTGGAGCACTCATTGGGAGAGCTCATGCTCGCCGTCGCACAACCGTTGTCCGCTACACGCCAGAACCTCTGGCGCCTGACCTTTATTCGCATTCTCGTGCTGGCGGCCCAGGCCGGCTCCGTGGGCGTTGCCTACTGGACCGAGCTGCTGCCGTTGCCGTGGTTCTCGCTGGCGGTGACGCTGGCCCTATCATCGCTGCTCTGTGCGTTCACCGCCCTGCGCCTGCGCCTGTCGCTGCCGGTCACCGAGCTCGAATACGCGCTGCAGCTGGCCTGCGACCTGCTGATCCACAGTGCGCTGCTTTATTACTCGGGCGGTTCGACCAACCCCTTCGTCTCCTATTATCTGGTGCCGCTGGCGATCGCCGCGGTCACGCTGCCGTGGCTCTACTCGTTGGTGCTTTCGGGCATCGCCCTGGTGGCCTACAGCCTGCTGCTGGTGCAGTACTACCCGCTGGAAACGCTGCCGCTGGCCCGCGACACCATGCAGGTCTATGGCATGTGGCTGAGCATCGCCCTGGCCGCCGGGGTGATCACCTTCTTCGCCGCGCGCATGGCCGAGGAGCTGCGCCGCCAGGAGAACCTGCGCGCCGAACGCCGTGAAGAAAGCCTGCGCGACGAGCAACTGCTGGCCGTGGCCACCCAGGCCGCCGGCGCCGCCCATGAGCTGGGCACGCCGCTGGCGACCATGAGCGTGCTGCTCAACGAGATGCGCCAGGATCATGCCGATCCTCTGCTGCAGGAGGACCTGCAGATCCTCCAGGACCAGGTCAAGCTGTGCAAGGAGACCCTGCAGCAACTGGTGCGCGCCGCCGAGGCCAACCGGCGCCTGGCGATCATCGAGCAGGATGTCACCGCCTGGCTCGACGAGGCACTCAACCGCTGGCACCTGATGCGCCCGGAGGCCAGCTACCGCTTCCAGCGCCTGCGCGATGGCGTGGTGCCGCGGCTGACACCGCCGCCGGACCTGACCCAGGCGCTGCTGAACCTGTTGAACAACGCCGCCGATGCCTGCCCGGATGACCTGGAAGTGCGCCTGGACTGGAACGCCCAGGACATCGTCATCAGCATCCGCGACCATGGCCCGGGCGTACCGCCGGCCATCGCCGAAGCCATCGGCAAACCCTTCATTACCACCAAGGGCAAAGGCTTTGGCCTGGGCCTGTTCTTGAGCAAGGCCAGCGTGACGCGTGCGGGCGGTTCGGTGAAACTCTATAGTCATGAGCAGGGTGGCACCCTGACCGAATTGCGCCTGCCCCATGGCAAGCGAGGAGATGCATGATGAGCGAAGAAAACCAGGTTGAAGGCGAAGAGCTGCCGCACCTGCTGCTGGTGGACGACGACGCCACCTTTACCCGAGTGATGGCGCGAGCCATGGCCCGTCGCGGGTTCCGCGTGAGCACCGCGGGTTCTGCTGAAGAGGGCTTGAAGCTGGCTGAGCAGGACCTGCCGGACTACGCCACGCTGGACCTGAAGATGGAAGGCGACTCGGGCCTGGTGCTGCTGCCCAAGCTGCTGGAGCTGGACCCGGAGATGCGCGTGGTGATCCTGACCGGCTACTCGAGCATCGCCACGGCGGTCGAGGCGGTCAAGCGCGGGGCCTGCAACTACCTGTGCAAGCCGGCGGACGCCGACGATGTACTGGCGGCGCTGCTCTCGGAGCACACCGACCTGGACACCCTGGTGCCGGAAAACCCGATGTCGGTGGATCGCCTGCAGTGGGAGCATATCCAGCGGGTGCTGAGCGAACACGAAGGCAACATCTCCGCCACGGCGCGGGCGCTGGGGATGCACCGGCGCACGCTGCAGCGCAAGTTGCAGAAGCGCCCGGTACGGCGCTGAAGTCCACTGGGGACGCTGCGCGCCCCATCGCCGGCAAGCCGGCTCCCACAAGGATCACCGGTGCCCTGTGGAAGTCGGCTTGCCGGCGAAAGGGCCACGTAGTGGCCCCCAGCGTTTTGTCAGGCTTTCCCTCCCGAGCGGTCAACCCGCACCGCCAGCTGCCCAGCCCCCGATGGCGCCTCGAACGCCAGCTGTCCCCCTGCCGGCACTTTCGCCCGGCCAATCACCTTGCCGGCACGCAGCAACTCCAGCGGCATGCCCTCCATCGACTGGCCCGAAGCCAGTTCCAGTTTGACCTTGATATTCATCGGTGACCTCCTTGTCACGCGTTGCGATCGATATAGAGCGTGGTCTTGCCGTCCAGGCTGGCAATCAGTTCCGGTGAACCGCCGCGGAACTGGCGGAACAGGTTGCGCCCGCGTTGCTTGCCGTCCGCCGGCACTTGCACGCTCGGGTGGAACTGGTCGGTCAACTCGACATAGGCACTCCACGGGCCGATGTACGACTCATTGAGCTGGTCGGTGACGCTGAAGGCGTAGCGCACCGCGTTGCCCCGTTGCCAGTTCAGGCCATCGGGCTCGCGGCGCTCCCAGCCGGTGATCGCTGGCGAGGTGCCCGGGGCATCGATGAAGCCGGTGGGCTTGTTCGGCTTGTAGTCCTTGAGCAGCAGGTAGGTGCTCCAGCCCCACCAGTCGCCGATGCGGGTGCGATCGTTGAGGTCGTTGACATCCTTGCGCCGCAGTACGGTCTTGCCGTCTTGGAAGTACAGCGGGGCGAAGTTGCCGGGCACCAGGTCCTGCTCGGCGGCCCGCAGGTCGGGCGCCAGGCGCAGCGCCGCGAAGTCCTTCGCCGCCGGCGCGCGGCCTTCGGCGAAGGCCTGGAACACCTCGTCGGCCGACCGTTGCACGGCGCGGCCCACCTGGCGACGGTTGGCCACATCGACGCTGTCGAAGTAGCGCTTGTCGCCGTAGGCGCGCCATTGCTCGCCTTCGGCATTGCGCACGGCCAGGCCGTACTTGCTGTCCTCGTCGTGCATGAAGCGCGAGATCAGCGAGCCGACGTCACTCGGCGTGACGGTATTGGCCAGGGCCTTGCGCGGCACCCGCAGGTGGCCGGCGGAGAACAGGTCGGTGAGGAAGTGGTCGGCGAAGGCGTTCATCGCATAGGCCAGTTGCAGGTCGCGCTCCTCGCCGCTGGCGCGGGCTTTGAGCGCCTGCTGCAGGGCGGCGGCGTGGCCTGCCTGGTAGGCCGCCAGCGCCCAGGGGCCGAAGTGGTCCCAGTTGCTGGCGGCCAGTTTCAGGTAGCGGCCCAGGGGGAACAGGTCGGAGGCGAAGCTGCCGCCCCCGGTGATGCGGTTCCAGCGCGCCGACAGGCTGTCACCCAGCGCGTCATAGGCCTCGTGGGGCTGACGGCCGTCCTTGATAGCCTGGTTGGCGGCACCGATTTCTTCCTGCATGACCGCAAGGATCTGTTCGGCTTCCGCCTTGGCCGCTGGCAGGCGCGCCAGGGAGTCGAAGGCCTGGGTGAAGCGCTCGACCCGTTCGGCGTCGTTGACGCCATCGGCGATCGGGCGCTCGGGCAAACCGTAGAAGTCGCCGCCCAAGGCAATCACCTGGCCATAGGTCAGGCTCAGGCCGTTGGGCAACGGCAGCGGCGACTGATGGGCGGGGATACCCGGTTGACCCGCTTCAAAGCGCAGCAGGGTGTTGTCGCCGATGGCGGTGTGTTCGCCGCCTTCGAAGAACAGCCCCGGCCCGCGCCGTGCGGATGGGCCGCGTGCCGGTGGCGGCGCAAGGCGGTGATACTTGACGGTATGGTGGCCATGCATGACCAACATCAGATGGCTGTCGGGGCCGGGCAGGGCGACGCCCTGTTCCTCGAACAACTGCTCGAGGTCGGCGACCACCAGCGTTACCTGGGCCTTCGCGGCGACCGGCAGAGTGTGCATTCCTGACATGATTTGCTCCTTGCAATGTCTGGATCGTCCATTTTCATACTGTATATATATACAGTAATTCTTACTATATTCAGGAAAATTCCTACGTCAAGATCTCTTTGTGCGGGCATCTGGCTACTGTGGCGGGCGCAACTCCCCGGCACTCACGTATGATTGCGCCCTTGACGGTAATTCCCGGGAACACGTTGCATGCTTGCCCTTCTTATCCAGACACTGAACATCACGGCCCCTGTGTTCGCCATGCTGTTCATGGGCGTGCTGCTCAAGCGCATCCGCTTGATCGACGACAACTTCAACCGGGTCGCCTCGAAGCTGGTGTTCAACGTGTGCATGCCGGCGCTGCTGTTCCTCGGCATCTACCATGCCGACCTGGCGTCTGCGGTGAAACCTGGGGTGATCCTCTACTTCGTGGTTGCGACGCTGGCGTGTTTCGGCCTGGCCTGGGGCTTGGCGATCTGGCGCTGTCCGCGGGCGGACCGGGGCGTCTACACGCAGGGCGCATTTCGCGGCAACAACGGCGTGATCGGCCTGGCACTGGCGGCCAGCCTGTATGGCGACTACGGTATATCCCTCGGCGCGCTGCTGGCCGGGCTGGTGATCCTGCTGTACAACTCGCTGTCGACGGTGGTCCTGGCGGTGTACAGCACGGACCTGAAGTCCGACCCGTGGAGCATCTGCAAGAGCATCCTCAGCAACCCGTTGATCATCAGCGTGCTGCTGGCCACGCCCATGGCCTACGGTCAGGTGCCGCTGCCCAACTGGCTGCTGACCTCGGGGGACTACCTGGCACAGATGACCTTGCCGCTGGCGTTGATCTGCATCGGCGGCACCCTGTCATTGACGGCGCTGCGCGACAGTGGCCGGTTGGCCATCGATGTCAGCCTGGTGAAGATGGTCTGGCTGCCGGTGCTGGGAACGCTTGGCGCCTGGTTGTGCGGTTTTCGCGGTGCCGAGCTTGGCATCCTGTTCCTCTACATCGGCAGCCCCACCGCGGCGGCCAGTTATGTGATGGCGCGGGAAGCCAACGGCAACCATGAGCTGGCGGCGTCGATCATCGTGATCACCACGCTGATGGCCGCCGTCACCACGAACATCGGGATTTTCTTCTTGCAATGGGGTGGATGGATCTAGTCCATTGCAAGCAAAACCAATAACACTGCCTCACCTAAAGGACACTTCATGCAAGACCAGAGCACGCCCGAGCGCTTGCAGCGCGGGCTGAAGAATCGCCATATCCAGCTGATCGCGCTGGGCGGGGCCATCGGCACCGGGCTGTTCCTGGGCATCGCCCAGACCATCCAGCTGGCCGGCCCGTCGGTGTTGCTGGGCTACGCGATCGCCGGCCTGATGGCCTTCCTGATCATGCGCCAGCTGGGCGAGATGGTGGTCGAGGAGCCGGTCGCCGGCAGCTTCAGCCACTTTGCCCACCAGTACTGGAGCGAGTTCGCCGGTTTCGTCTCGGGCTGGAACTACTGGGTGGTCTACGTGTTGGTCGGCATGGCCGAACTCACCGCGGTGGGCATCTACGTGCAGTACTGGTGGCCGGACTTCCCCACCTGGGCTACGGCGGCGATCTTCTTCGTGGTGATCAACGCCATCAACCTGACTCAGGTGAAGGTATACGGCGAAATGGAGTTCTGGTTCGCCCTGGTCAAGGTGGTGGCGATCGTCAGCATGATCGGTTTCGGTGCCTGGCTGCTGACCAGTGGCCACGGCGGACCGGATGCCAGCGTCGCCAACCTGTGGCAGTACGGTGGCTTCTTCCCCAATGGCGTCACCGGGCTGATCATGGCGCTGGCGGTGATCATGTTCTCGTTCGGTGGCCTGGAGCTGGTGGGTATCACCGCCGCCGAGGCGGCCAACCCGCGTGAGAGCATTCCGAAGGCCACCAACCAGGTGGTCTATCGCATCCTGATCTTCTACATCGGCGCGCTGGCCGTGCTGCTGTCGCTGTATCCGTGGCAGAAGGTGGTGCAGGGCGGCAGTCCGTTCGTGATGATCTTCCACGAGCTGGACAGCGACCTGGTGGCGACGATCCTCAACGTCGTGGTGCTGACCGCCGCGCTGTCGGTCTACAACAGCTGCGTGTACGCCAACAGTCGCATGCTGTTCGGCCTGGCCACGCAGGGTGACGCGCCGCGCCAACTGCTCAAGGTCAGCCGTCGTGGCGTGCCGCTCACCGCGCTGGGCGTGTCGGCCTTCGCCACCGGCCTGTGCGTGGTGATCAACTACCTGATGCCGGGTGAGGCCTTCGGCCTGCTCATGGCTTTGGCGGTGTCGGCGTTGGTGATCAACTGGGCGAGCATCAGTATCACCCACTTGAAATTCCGCAAGGCCAAGCTGGCGGCAGGTATCCAGCCGTTCTACCGTAGCCTGGGGCATCCGCTGACCAACTACCTGTGCCTGGCGTTCATCGTGCTGATCCTGGTGGTGATGTACCTGACGCCGCCGATTCGTATTTCGGTGATGTTGATTCCGGCGTGGATTGCTGTGTTGTGGGTAGCGTTCCGGATCAAGAAGGCGCGGCAGGCCTGATTTTATCTAGTTCGGTTTCGGGATGCTTATGGTGTCCTGAAGCCGAGCAGGCTTGGATGACGTAATATCGTCATTCAAGTCTGTTTTCAATCTTTCGGTTGCCATCACAGGCAGTCAAAATATTGCCAACTGTCTAATCTCCAAATTCGCCTCATTTGATCTTGATCTTGCTTCTAAATGCGCGATAGTTCAGGCGACGCCAATTGCGACTTCAGGAGGCCGAACGCAGGCCTCCTGAAGTCGCGAAGGTACGGGCGGCGCCTGGACTGGCGCAGCTGTCGCTAGTGGACGGGGTGGTTAATCTTCTGATCGCCAAGCTGTATGGATCACCCACATGGGTTACACAGTAGTTCACCCACATAGGTAACAGTCGCGAGGCCAGGGCGCCCGCCCTTAATCGCTAGAACTCGCCTGATAGCTATCAATCACTTCCTGCGCCGCCCGAAACGCATCAATCGCCGCCGGCACCCCGGCATACACCGCGCAATGCAGCAGCGCCTCGCGGATCTCCTCAACGGTGCAACCGTTGTTAAGCGCCCCGCGTACATGCCCCTTGAGCTCCTGCGGGCACTTGAGCGCGGTCAGGGCCGCCAGGGTGATCAGGCTGCGGGTCTTCAGCGGCAACCCGTCACGGGCCCAGACACTCCCCCAGGCATGCTCGTTGACGAAGTCCTGCAGCGGTTGAGTGAACGCAGTCGCGTTGCCCAGGGCGCGATCGACGAAGGCATCGCCCATCACTTGGCGGCGAATGCCTTCGCCGGTCTGTTTCGTGTCAGCCATGTTGTTTTCCTTAGTGTTGGCGGCGCCAGGCGCGGGCCGTGGTGTACAGCAGCACGACCCCGAGCACGGGCATCACATAGAACAGCATCAGTCGTTCAAGGCGTCCGGCCAGCGGCATGCCAGTGGTGAAGGCCACCACATGCAGGCCGTAGGCCAGGTACAGGCACAGGAACACCAGGCCTTCGGCGCGGGTGACCCGGTAGCCGGAATAGAACACCGGCAGGGACAGGGCGGCGACGCCGAGCATTACCGGCAGGTCGAAGTCCAGGGCGTTGGGTGAGATCGACAAGGGCTCGGGGGTGATCACCGCCGTGAGCCCCAGCACCGCCAGCAGGTTGAACAGGTTGCTGCCGATCACCGTGCCCACGGCGATCTCCCGTTCGCCACGCAGGGCCGCGATCAGCGCGGCGGCCAGCTCCGGCAGCGAGGTGCATACGGCCACCACGGTCAGGCCGATGATGCGTTCGGACAGGCCCAGGTCGGTGGCCACCTCCACCACCGCCTCGAGCAACAGGTGGCCAGCCAGGCTCAGAAGGACCAGGCCCACGACGATCTGCAACACCGCAGCGCTCCAGAAGCGCAGCGGGCTGGCATGCAGGGTGCTCGGCGCGGGGTAGGTGCGGGCGTAGTGGCGCGACTGATGCCAGAGCATGGCCAGGTAAGCCAGCAGGCCGAGCAGCAGCAGGCCACCTTCCAGGCGCCCCAGCTGGCCGTTGAGCGCGAGCAGGTACACCAGGGCGCTGGCCAGGATCATCAGCGGGATGTCCAGACGCACCAGTTGGCGCGACACGCGCAGCGGAATGATCAACGCCGCCAGGCCGAGAATCACTAGCACGTTGAAGATGTTGCTGCCCACGACACTGCCCACCGCCACGTCCGGTGCGCCCTGGTAGGCGGCCTGCAGGCTCACGGTCAGCTGTGGCGCGGTGCTGCCGAAGGCCACCAGGCTCAGGCCGATGATCAGCGGGCGCACATGCAGGCGACCGGCCAGGCGCAGGGCGGCGCGCACCAGCAGTTCGGCGCCGATGATCAGCAGCACGAGGCCCAGGCCCAGTTGCAGCAGGCTGAAGGCGGGAAGGGTGGCCAGGTCGAAAATGGCGAGGGCTCCAGTCAGGTCAATCGCTCAGACCTTGTACCCGGACTCGCGCGGTTCCGCTACGGAGCATGCCGATTTTTTCTGCGGCGGCGCGTGACAGGTCGATCAGCCGGCCTCGGGTATGCGGGCCGCGGTCGTTGATGCGCACCACGACGCTGCGCTGGTTGGCAAGGTTGGTGACCAGCACCTGGCTGCCGAAGGGCAGGCTACGGTGGGCGGCGGTGAGGCCATGCTGGTTGAAGGGTTCGCCGCTGGCGGTGCGTTTGCCGTGGTGGCGGGCGCCGTAGTAGGAGGCGGTGCCGGTCTGGTCGTAACCGCGAGGGTCGATGTCATGGCTGGCGCAGCCGGCCAGGAGCGAGAAGAGGGTGAGGGAGGTGATGGCGCGTCTTAGCAAGTCGGATGCTCCGCTGTTGCCGCTGATCATCGCGGGGCAAGCCCGCTCCCACTGGCGTGGGAGCGGGCTTGCCCCGCGATCGGGATCACCCTTCGAGCTTGGCCTTGAGCAATTGGTTCACTTGCCCCGGGTTGGCCTTGCCTTTCGAGGCTTTCATCGCCTGGCCGACGAAGAAACCGAACATCTTGCCGCGCTTGGCCTCGTCGGCGGCGCGGTACTGTTCGACCTGTTCGGCATTGGCGGCGAGCATCTCGTCGAGCATCTTGTCGATCGCGCCGGTGTCGGTGACCTGCTTGAGACCTTTGCTTGCGATGATGCCGTCGGCATCGCCTTCACCGGCGGCCATGGCCTCGAACACGGTCTTGGCGATCTTGCCGCTGATGGTGTTGTCGCGAATGCGCAGCAGCATACCGCCGAGGTGCTCGGCGCTGACCGGCGACTGGTCGATCTCGACGCCCAGCTTGTTCAGCAGGCTGCCCAGTTCGACCATGACCCAGTTGGCGGCCAGCTTGGCGTCGCCGCCAATCTTCACCACTTGCTCGAAGTAGTCGGCCTGCTCGCGGCTGGAGGCCAGCACGTTGGCGTCGTAGGCCGACAGACCGTACTGGCTCTGGAAGCGCTCGACCTTCTGCGGCGGCAGCTCCGGCAGGGCGGCGCGCACGCTGTCGAGGAAGCTCGGCTCGATGACCACCGGCAGCAGGTCCGGGTCGGGGAAGTAACGGTAGTCGTTGGCTTCCTCCTTGCTGCGCATGGAACGGGTCTCGTCCTTGTTCGGGTCGTACAGGCGGGTTTCCTGCACCACCTTGCCGCCGTCCTCGATCAGGTCGATCTGGCGCTGGATCTCGCTGTTGATCGCCCGCTCGATGAAGCGGAACGAGTTGACGTTCTTGATCTCGCAGCGGGTGCCGAACTCGGTCTGGCCTTTCGGGCGGATCGAGACGTTGCAGTCGCAGCGCAGCGAGCCTTCGGCCATGTTGCCGTCGCAGATGCCCAAGTAGCGCACCAGGGCGTGGATGGCCTTGACGTAGGCCACCGCCTCTTTGGCGCTGCGCATGTCCGGCTCGGAGACGATTTCCAGCAGCGGGGTGCCGGCGCGGTTCAGGTCAATGCCGGTGGCGCCGTTGAAGTCTTCGTGCAGGCTCTTGCCGGCGTCTTCTTCAAGGTGCGCGCGGGTCACGCCGATGCGCTTGATGGTGCCGTCTTCCAGGGCGATGTCCAGGTGGCCCTTGCCGACGATCGGCAGGTCCATCTGGCTGATCTGGTAGCCCTTGGGCAGGTCGGGGTAGAAGTAGTTCTTGCGCGCGAACACGTTGCGCGGGCCGATCTCGGCATTGATCGCCAGGCCGAACATGCACGCCATGCGCACGGCTTCCTGGTTGAGCACCGGCAGCACGCCGGGCATGCCCAGGTCGACCAGGCTGGCCTGGGTGTTCGGCTCGGAGCCGAAGGTGGTGGCGCTGCCGGAGAAGATCTTCGACTGGGTGGCGAGCTGGGTATGAATCTCCAGCCCGATCACAACTTCCCATTGCATGTGTGAACTCCTCAGAAGCCGTTGGGGGCGCGGGTGTGCCAGTCGGTGACTTGCTGGTAACGGTGCGCGATATTGAGCAGGCGGCCTTCCTGGAAGTACGGGGCCAGCAGTTGCACGCCCACCGGCAGGCCGTCGACGAAGCCGGCCGGCATCGACAGGCCCGGCAGGCCCGCCAGGTTGGCGGTGATGGTGTAGAGGTCTTCAAGGTACTCGGCGACCGGGTCGCCGGCCTTGGCGCCGATCTTCCACGCCGGGTTCGGCGTGGTCGGGCCGATGATCACGTCGACTTCTTCGAAGGCGCTCATGAAGTCGTTCTTGATGAGGCGGCGGACCTGCTGCGCCTTGACGTAGTAGGCGTCGTAGTAGCCGGCCGACAGGGCGTAGGTACCGACCATGATGCGGCGCTGCACTTCGGCGCCGAAGCCTTCGCCACGGGATCGCTTGTACAGGTCGGTGAGGTCCTTGGGGGCCTCGCAGCGGTAGCCGAAGCGCACGCCGTCGAAACGCGACAGGTTGGAGGAGGCTTCCGCCGGGGCGATCACGTAGTACGCCGGGATGGCGTGCTGCATGTTCGGCAGGCTGATTTCCTTGACCACCGCGCCGAGCTTCTCCAGCTCCTTGACGCTGGCCTGGACCAGGTCGGCGATGCGCGGGTCGAGGCCGGCGCCGAAGTATTCCTTCGGCAGGCCGATGCGCAGGCCTTGCAGCGAGGCGTTCAGGTTGGCGCTGAAGTCCGGCACCGGCTCGTCGACCGAGGTCGAGTCCTTGGCGTCGAAGCCGGCCATGCCTTGCAGCAGCAGGGCGCAGTCCTCGGCGGTGCGGGCCAGCGGGCCGCCCTGGTCGAGGCTCGAGGCGTAGGCGATCATGCCCCAGCGCGACACGCGGCCGTAGGTCGGCTTCAGGCCGGTGAGGTTGGTCAGCGCCGCCGGCTGGCGGATCGAGCCGCCGGTGTCGGTGCCAGTGGTGGCTGGCAGCAGGCGCGCGGCCACGGCGGCGGCCGAGCCACCGGACGAGCCGCCCGGCACGTACTCGAGGTTCCACGGGTTCTTCACCGCGCCGTAGTGGCTGGACTCGTTGGCCGAGCCCATGGCGAATTCGTCCATGTTGGTCTTGCCCAGGGTGACCATGCCAGCCTCGGCCAGCTTGGCGACCACGGTGGCGTCATACGGGGCGGTGAAGTTGTCGAGCATCTTCGAGCCGCAACTGGTACGCACGCCGTTGGTGCAGAACAGGTCTTTGTGGGCGATCGGCGCGCCGAGCAGCGCACCGGTTTCACCGGCGGCGCGACGGGCGTCGGCGGCGCGCGCCTGCTCCAGGGCCTGGGTCTCGGTGACGGTGATGAAGCTGTTGAGCTGCGGGTCGAGCTGCTTGATACGCGACAGCAGGGCGCCGGTCAGTTCTTGCGAGGAGAACGACTTGTCGGCGAGGCCACGGGCGATCTCGGCCAGAGTGAGTTGATGCATGGCAGGCGCTATCCCTTAATCGATGACTTTCGGAACCAGGTACAGACCGTTCTCGGTCGACGGAGCAACGGCCTGGTAGCGGTCGCGCTGGTTGCTTTCGGTGACCTGGTCGGGACGCAGGCGCTGGGTGGTCTCCAGCGGGTGGGCGAGGGGTTCCACGCCGGTGGTGTCGACGGCTTGCATCTGGTCGACCAGCCCGAGAATACTGTTCAAGGCATCGGTGGTGCGTGGCAATTCGCCTTCATTCAGGCCCAGGCGGGCCAGATGGGCGATCTTTTCCACGTCGGAGCGTTGAAGCGCCATGGGGATCTCCAGGAAAACGACAGACGGAATGAGTCCGCAAATGAGGAACATGCTGGGATTCTGGCGGTCAAAGGGCCGCGATCATCGGCAGGCATGCTCGGAAAAACAGCCAATTTAACATATTGGCTCCTTGCCCAAAATCCCTGCCATTGTTAGAGTTTGCCGCACTTTTTTACCCACGCTTTCCCCAGGGTCACTTTCCCATGTTCAAGAAACTGCGTGGCATGTTTTCCAGCGATCTGTCCATCGACCTGGGTACTGCCAACACCCTTATTTACGTGCGTGAGCGCGGTATCGTCCTGAATGAGCCCTCGGTGGTTGCCATCCGTACCCACGGCAACCAGAAAAGCGTCGTCGCAGTCGGGACCGAAGCCAAGCGCATGCTGGGCCGTACGCCTGGCAACATCGCGGCCATCCGCCCGATGAAAGATGGCGTGATCGCCGACTTCAGCGTTTGTGAAAAAATGTTGCAGTACTTCATCAACAAAGTGCACGAAAACAGCTTCCTGCAGCCTAGCCCTCGCGTGCTGATCTGCGTGCCGTGCAAGTCGACCCAGGTCGAGCGTCGCGCTATCCGTGAATCGGCTCTCGGTGCCGGTGCCCGCGAAGTGTTCCTGATCGAAGAGCCGATGGCCGCTGCCATTGGTGCCGGCCTGCCGGTCGAAGAGGCCCGCGGCTCGATGGTCGTCGATATCGGTGGCGGTACCACCGAGATCGCCCTGATCTCGCTCAACGGCGTGGTCTACGCCGAATCCGTGCGCGTCGGCGGCGACCGCTTCGACGAAGCCATCGTCACCTACGTGCGCCGCAACTACGGCAGCCTGATCGGCGAATCCACCGCCGAGCGCATCAAGCAGGAAATCGGTACTGCCTACCCAGGCGGCGAAGTGCGCGAAGTCGACGTCCGTGGCCGCAACCTGGCCGAAGGCGTACCGCGTGCCTTCACCCTGAACTCCAACGAAGTGCTCGAAGCGCTGCAGGAGTCCCTGGCGACCATCGTCCAGGCGGTCAAGAGCGCCCTGGAGCAATCGCCGCCCGAGCTGGCCTCGGACATCGCCGAGCGTGGCCTGGTGCTGACCGGTGGTGGCGCGCTGCTGCGCGACCTCGACAAGCTGCTGGCTCAGGAAACCGGCCTGCCGGTGATCGTCGCCGAAGACCCGCTGACCTGTGTCGCCCGCGGCGGTGGTCGTGCCCTGGAGATGATGGACAAGCACGCCATGGACCTGCTCTCCAGCGAGTGATCGCTGCGCAGTAGCATCCTCAGGTTTACAGGTGGCACGCACAGTGCTACCTGTATGCGCTGTGCTGGCGCCCGCCCGGGCGCCGTTTCCGTCAACCCGCAGCAGGCCGGTGCATTGCTCCATGTCCCATGACCTTCTGAGTCGTCCACGAGGAACGGCCCATTAAACCGCTTTTCTCCAAGGGCCCCTCGCTGGGCGTTCGCCTGCTCGTGCTGGTGGTGATGTCGGTCGCGCTGATGGTGGTCGATTCGCGTTTCGACCTGCTCAAGCCGGTGCGCAGCCAGATGGGCCTGGTGCTGATGGAATCCTACTGGATCACCGATCTGCCGCAGCGCATGTGGCAAGGCGTGGCCGGCCAGTTCGGCAGCCGCACCGAGCTGATCGCCGAGAACGAGAAACTCAAGACCGAGGCCCTGCTGTTGCAGGGGCGCCTGCAGAAGCTGGCGGCCCTGACCGAGCAGAACGTGCGCCTGCGCGAGTTGCTCAACTCCTCGGCGCTGGTCAACGAGAAGGTCGAGGTCGCTGAGCTGATCGGTGTAGACCCCAATCCCTTCACCCACCGCATCCTGATCAACAAGGGCGAGCGCGACGGCGTGTTCCTCGGCCAGCCGGTGCTCGATGCCCGCGGCCTGATGGGCCAGGTGGTAGAGCTGATGCCGTACACCTCGCGGGTGCTGCTGCTCACCGACACTACCCACAGCATTCCGGTACAGGTCAACCGCAACGGTCTGCGCGCCATCGCCAGCGGCACCGGCAACCCGGAGCGCCTCGAGCTGCGCCATGTGGCCGACACCGCCGACATCAAGGAAGGCGACCTGCTGGTCAGCTCCGGCATGGGCCAGCGTTTCCCGGCCGGTTACCCGGTGGCTACGGTCAACGAAGTGATCCACGACTCCGGCCAGCCGTTCGCCATCGTCCGTGCCATTCCGACCGCCGCGCTCAACCGCAGCCGCTACATGCTGTTGGTGTTCAGCGACCGACGCACCCCGGAAGAGCGCGCTACCGAGGCGGCGATTGCCCAGGAAGAGGCCGACCGCCAAGGCGCCGGCCACACTCCGCCAGCGGCCACGCCCGCGACACCCGCGCCCGCCCATGCCGCGC
The DNA here is from genome assembly GCF_057480955.1 of Pseudomonas sp. P65(2024). NCBI lineage: Bacteria > Pseudomonadati > Pseudomonadota > Gammaproteobacteria > Pseudomonadales > Pseudomonadaceae > Pseudomonas > Pseudomonas sp. P65(2024). Next base: position 57,080 of record NZ_JBLIYX010000016.1, on the reverse strand, counting down.
AGCCCGCGCCAGGTACCGCGCCTGCGGCTGCGCCAACGACGGCCAGCCCGGCGTCGGCCCAACCGGCCACCGCGCCGGCTCAACCCCGGAGACAATAATGGCCAGCACCCGTAGCAGAAACGGCTGGGCCATCTGGCTGACCTTCGCCATCGGCCTGTTGCTCAGCGTCTCGCCCATGCCGCAGTTCATGGAAGTATTCCGGCCCATGTGGCTGGCCCTGCTGCTGGCCTTCTGGACCCTCGCCGTGCCCGGCAAGGTCGGCATGACCACGGCATTCCTGCTCGGCCTGGCCGAGGACGTGCTGTACGGCACCCTGCTTGGCCAGAATGCCCTGATTCTCACCCTGATCACCTTCCTGGTGCTGTCGTTGCAGCAGCGCCTGCGCATGTTCCCCATGTGGCAGCAGAGCCTGGTGATCCTGGTGATCTTCGGCATCGCCCAGCTGATCCAGCTGTGGCTGAGCGCGCTCACCGGCAATCGCCTGCCGACCCTGGCCCTGGTCTGGTCGGCGGTGATCAGTGCCCTGCTCTGGCCCTGGGTGAGTTTCGCCCTGCGCGGCCTGCGCGTTCGCCTGCACATTCATTGACGACCCGCCGCCACTGACAGGGAGATGTCCATATGACTCAGCTGTACCTGGCCTCCGGTTCGCCGCGCCGGCGTGAACTGCTGACCCAGATCGGCGTGCCGTTCACCGTCGTCAGCGCGCCCATCGATGAAACCCCGCTGCCGGGCGAAGCCCCGGCGGCCTATGTCGAGCGCCTGGCCCAGGCCAAGGCCGTGGCGGGCTTCGCCCACACCGACGGCGCCGGGGTGGTATTGGGCGCCGACACTACCGTGGTGCTCGATGGCCAGATCCTCGGCAAGCCGGAGAACCGCGAGCAGGCGCTGGCCATGCTTGGCGACCTGTCCAAGCGCGAGCACCAGGTGCTCACCGCCGTGGCGCTGACCGACGGCCAGCGCAGCATCAGCCGCTGCGTCAGCACCACCGTGCGTTTTCGCACCATCTCCTTCGAGGAAGCGCTGCGCTACTGGGACAGCGGCGAACCGGTCGACAAGGCCGGCGGCTATGCCATCCAGGGCCTGGGCGCGGTGTTCGTCAGCGCTATCGAGGGCAGCTACTCGGCCGTGGTCGGCCTGCCCCTGAGCGAGACTGCCGAGCTGCTCGAACAGTTCGCCATCCCCTGTTGGCAGCAGCAAGAGGACACGACACCGCGCTAGGGCCTTTACATTTCGTACCGAGCCTAGCCAGCCATCCCGCAGCGATCCATCATTACCCAAGACCTTTGACGAGAGCCTGCCATGAGTGAAGAGATCCTGATCAACATCACCCCGATGGAGTCACGCGTGGCGGTGGTGGAGAACGGCGTCCTGCAGGAGGTGCACGTTGAGCGCACCCAACGCCGTGGCATCGTCGGCAACATCTACAAGGGCAAGGTGGTGCGGGTCCTGCCGGGCATGCAGGCGGCATTCGTCGACATCGGCCTGGAACGGGCGGCGTTCATCCATGCCTCGGAGATCTCCCAGCGCGAAGGCTCGGCGGTGGAGAACATCACCGCGCTGGTGCACGAAGGCCAGGCGCTGGTGGTGCAAGTCACCAAGGACCCCATCGGCAGCAAGGGCGCGCGCCTGACCACCCAGCTGTCGATTCCGTCGCGCTACCTGGTGTACATGCCACGCAGCAGCCATGTCGGCATTTCCCTGAAGATCGAGGAAGAAGCCGAGCGCGAGCGCCTCAAGCAGGTGGTCACCGACTGCATGGCCCAGGAAGACATGAAGGACGCCGGTGGTTTCATCCTGCGCACCGCCGCCGAGGGCGCCCGCGCCGAGGACATCCTCCAGGACATCCGCTACCTGCGCCGCCTGTGGGAGCAGATCGGTTCGCAGATCAAGACCTGCGGGGCGCCCGTGGTCATCTACGAGGACCTTGGCCTGGCCCTGCGCACTCTGCGTGACCTGGTCAACCCCAAGATCGAGAAGATCCGCATTGACTCGCGGGAAACCTTCCAGAAGACCACGCAGTTCGTCGCCGAGCTGATGCCGGAGATCGCCGATCGCCTGGAGCATTACCCCGGCGAGCGGCCGATCTTCGACCTGTATGGCGTGGAAGACGAGATCCAGCGCGCCCTCGAGCGCAAGGTGCCGCTCAAGTCCGGCGGCTACCTGGTGGTCGACCCGGCCGAGGCGATGACCACCATCGACGTCAATACCGGGGCGTTCGTCGGTCATCGCAATCTCGAAGAAACCATCTTCAAGACCAACCTCGAGGCTGCTACCGCCATTGCCCGACAACTGCGCCTGCGCAACATCGGCGGGATCATCATCATCGACTTCATCGACATGGAAGATGAAGAGCACCAGCGTCAGGTCCTGCGCACCCTGGAAAAGCAGCTCGAACGCGACCATGCCAAGACCAACATCATCGGCATCACCGAGTTGGGCCTGGTGCAGATGACCCGCAAGCGCACCCGCGAAAGCCTCGAGCAGGTGCTGTGCGAGCCCTGCGCGGCGTGCCAGGGGCGCGGCAAGCTGAAAACCCCCGAGACGATCTGTTACGAAATTTTCCGCGAGATCCTGCGCGAGGCCCGCGCCTATCAGGCCGAGGGCTATCGGGTACTGGCCAACCAGAAAGTGGTGGACCGCCTGCTCGATGAAGAGTCGGGCAACGTCGCCGAGCTGGAAGCGTTCATCGGGCGAACCATCCGCTTCCAGGTGGAGTCCATGTATTCCCAGGAACAATATGATGTGGTGCTGCTCTGACCTTCGCTAAAGGCGGTCGCCCCATGGACGGGCTGGCAAATCGCTATTCACCGGCCATAGTTAAGGGACGACTTGGAGGGCCATGGCCATGGAACGTCTGACCCGCGTTCTGGGCGCCTTGACCCGCTGGGGGCTGGGGATCTGCGCCCTGCTGGCGGTGCTGGTGGCGCTGTATGTCAGCCTCGGTCGGCAACTGGTACCCCTGGTCGCCGAATACCGTGCCGACGCCGAACTCAAGGCCGAACAGGCCTTGGGCATGCCCGTGCACGTCGGTGCCCTGGAAGGGCGCTGGAGTGGCCTGGCGCCGGTGTTGCGCGTGCGCGACCTGCAGCTGGGCGAAGGCAAGGCGGCCTTGCGCCTGGACGACGTCAAGCTGGTGCCCGACCTGTGGGCCAGCCTCAAGGCCCGCGAAGTGCGCCTGGCGCGCATCCAGCTCAGTGGGCTGCAACTGATCCTGCGCGAACGCGAGCAGGGCGCCTGGACCCTCGAAGGCCTGCCGCAGCAGGATGATGCGCCGCTCGACCCGGCCGATGTGCTCAAGCGCCTGCGCCAACTGGGGCGGATCGATGTATTCGACAGCCAGGTCACCCTGCATCCGTGGCAGCGCGATCCTCTGACCCTCACCTATGTCAGCCTGGGATTGCAGGCCGGAGCGTCGCGCCAGAGCGTCGACCTGCGCGCCACGCTGCCCGATGGCCAGCCCCTGGCCCTTAGCCTGAACAGCCGCGCCACCGCCAGGACCTGGCGCGACGGCCGCGTGCAGGCCTACCTGAGCCTGCCACAAAGCGATTGGGCGCGCTGGCTGCCGCCGCAGCTGCTGGGCCAGTGGCAGGCCGACACCCTGCGTGCCGGTGGCGAGTTCTGGATCGACTGGAGCAAGGGGCAGTTGCAGCAGGCGATGGTTCGCCTCAACGCCCCGCAGCTCAAGGGCGCCTACACCGGGCGCAAGGCCATTACCCTGGACAACCTGGCCTTGTCGGCCTGGTTCCAGCGCCAGGACCAGGGCTTTGACGTCGTCGTCGACTCCCTGGCCATGAGCCTGGGCAAGACCCGCTGGGAGTCGCACCTGCAACTGGCGCAGCGTCCTGGCCAGAGCCCGGCCGAGGAAAGCTGGCAGGTGCAGGCCGATCGCCTCGACCTGACCCCGCTGACCCCGGTGATCGACGCCCTGGCGCCGTTGCCGGACAAGCTGATGACGGTGGTCGACGCGCTCAAGGTGACCGGCGCCCTGCGCAACGTGCGCCTGGACATCCGCCCCAAGGCCGAGGGCGACCAGCGCCTGCAGTTCGCCGCCAACCTGGAGAAAGTCGGCTTCGACGCCTATCACGGCGCGCCGGCCGCCGGCAACGTCAGCGGCGCCATCAGCGGTGATCTCGGGCACGGCGAACTGCGCCTGGATACCCAGGCCTTCATGCTGCATCTGTATCCGATCTTCGGCAAACCCTGGCATTACCCGAAAGCCAACGCGCGGCTGACCTGGACCCTGGACAAGGAAGCCTTCACCCTGGTCGCCCCCTACATCAAGGTGCTGGGTGACGAGGGCAAGATCGCCGCGGACTTCCTGATTCGCATCCATCTGCAACCGGGCCATGAAGACTACATGGACCTGCGCGTCGGCCTCACCGAGGGCGACGGTCGCTACACCGCCAAGTACCTGCCCGAGGTGCTCAGCCCGGCCCTGGACGAATGGCTGCGCAGCGCCATCGTCAAGGGCAATGTCGACGAGGGCTACTTCCAGTACCAGGGCTCGCTGCACCACAATGCGCCGCCCCATGCCCGCGATATCAGCCTGTTCTTCAAGGTCCACGACGCCGCGCTGGATTTCCAGCCGGGTTGGCCGCAGGTGCAGCAGGTCGACGGCAATGTCTACATCGAAGACACCGGCGTGCGCATCCACGCCCGCAAAGGGCTGCTGCTGGACACTCGGGTCAGCGATGTCAGTGTCGACATTCCCCATGTCGAGGGCGACCAGCACAGCCACCTGTTCCTCGACGGAGACTTCGACGGCAGCCTTGGCGATGGCCTGAAGATCCTCAAGGAGGCGCCCATCGGCACGGGAGAGATCTTTGCAGGTTGGGAGGGTGAAGGCCCGCTCAAAGGCAAGGTCAAGCTCGATATCCCCCTGGCCCATGGGCAACGGCCCAAGGTGCTGGTGGACTTCTCGACCAGCGACGCAACCCTGAAAGTGGCGCCGCCAAGCCTGGAACTGACCCAGCTCAAAGGCGATTTCACGTTCGATTTCGACAAGGGCCTTAGCGGCAACGGCATTAGCCTGCATGCCTTCGGCAAGCCGGTGACCGCGCAGATCACCGCCGAAGGACAGGGCGGGCAGATCCAGACCCGCATCAACGCCAATGGCCAGGTCGGCCTTAAGGTCCTGACTGACTGGTTGCAGTACCAGCAGCCGCTGCCGGCCTCGGGCGAGTTGCCCTATCAGTTGCAGGTGACATTCGGCGGCCGAGACAACCGCTTGAGTGTCAGCTCCTCGCTCAAGGGCCTGGCCATCGACTTGCCGGCCCCCTTTGGCAAGGCCGCCGGGGAAACCCGTGACAGCCGCTTCGGCCTGACCCTGCAAGGCCCCGAGCGGCGCATCGACGCCAGCTACGCCGACCTTGCCCGCTTCGCCTACGCCGCGCCCGCCGACAAGCTGGCCCAGGGGCGTGGCGAACTGTTGCTGGGTACGGGCGACGCCAGCCTCCCAAGTGGCCAGGGCCTGCGTGTGCGTGGCCGGCTCGAGACCCTGGACCTGGCGCCCTGGCAGCAACAGATGGAGCGCCTGGCCGGCAAGGACCCGGGCGGCAGCGCCCGGCAGAACCTGCAGAGCGTGGACCTGAGCATCGGCCAGCTCAAGGCCTTCGGCATGGACCTCAACCAGGCGGTGATCCGCCTGATGCGCGGCGGTCCGGCCTGGGACCTGCGCCTGGACAGCAAGGAAGTCATCGGCAACGCGCGCATTCCCGATGCCAAGGTCACGCCCATGACCATCCGCCTGCAGAGCCTGCGTCTGCCGCCCGCCGACCCGAACGAAGCCCAGGACGAACATGCGCCGGATCCGTTGGCCGGGGTCGACCCGCGCAAGGTGCCGCCGCTGGACCTGACCATCGACAAGCTGTACCGCGGTGACGACCTGTTCGGCAGCGCCAACCTGAAGCTGCGCCAGACGCCCAAAGGCATGGCCATGAACGATATCGACCTGGACCTCAAGGGCCTGCACATCGATGGCAGCGGTGGCTGGGAAGGGGAGCCGGGCAGCAGTTCGAGCTGGTACAAGGGCCGGCTGGATGGCAAGAACCTGGGGGATGTGCTCAAGGCCTGGGGCTTCGCGCCTACCGTCACCAGCCGCGACTTCCGCATGGACGTGGACGGCCGCTGGCCGGGCTCGCCGGCCTGGGTCAGCCTCAACCGTTACTCCGGCAGCCTCGACGCGGCGTTGCGCAGTGGCCAGTTCGTCGAGGTCGAGGGCAGCGCCCAGGCCTTGCGGGTGTTCGGGCTGCTCAACTTCAACTCCATCGGCCGGCGCCTGCGCCTGGACTTCTCCGACCTGTTCAGCAAGGGCCTGGCCTATGACCGGGTCAAGGGGTTGCTGGTGGCCAGCGAAGGGGTCTACGTGACCCGTGAGCCGATCACCGTCACCGGGCCGTCGAGCAACTTCGAGCTCGACGGCACCATGGATTTTGTCCGTGATCGGATCGATGCCAAGCTGTTGGTGACGCTGCCGGTGACCAACAACTTGCCGCTGGCCGCGCTGATCGTCGGCGCGCCGGCGATCGGTGGCGCGTTGTTCCTGGTCGACCGCCTGATCGGTGACCGGGTGGCGCGTTTCGCCAGTGTGCACTATCGCGTCGAAGGTCCGGTCAAAGAGCCTAAAATCACCTTTGTGAAACCTTTCGACAAATAACCTGGGGTGGTCATGACGTCAGCTGTGATCCAGATGGTCAGCCAGGACGATGTGCTGGCCAACCTGCAACGTGCCACGGCACTGCTCGAGCAGGCCGCCGCAGGTGGCGCGCGCCTGGCGGTGCTGCCGGAGAACTTCGCCGCCATGGGCCGTCGCGACGCGGCGGCCATCGGTCGGGCCGAAGCGCTGGGCGAGGGGCCGATCCTGCCCTGGTTGAAACGCACCGCCCGCGACCTCAGGTTATGGATAGTCGCCGGTACCTTGCCGCTGCCCCCGGTCGGCCAGCCGCAAGCCAAGGCCCACGCCTGTTCGCTGCTGGTCGATGAGCACGGCGAGATCGCCGCCCGCTACGACAAGCTGCACCTGTTCGATGTGGATGTGGCCGACAACCGCGGTCGTTACCGCGAGTCGGACGACTACGCCCACGGCAGCCAGGTGGTGGTGGCCGACACGCCCGTGGGCCGGCTGGGCCTGTCGGTGTGCTACGACCTGCGCTTCCCTGAGCTGTACAGCGCCTTGCGTGCCGCCGGGGCCGAACTGATCAGCGCGCCGGCGGCGTTCACCGCGGTGACCGGAGCGGCGCATTGGGAAGTACTGATTCGCGCACGGGCCATCGAGACCCAGTGCTATGTATTGGCGGCCGCCCAGGGCGGCCTGCATCCGGGGCCGCGGGAAACCCACGGCCAGGCGGCGATCGTCGACCCCTGGGGGCGGATCGTCGCGCAACAGGCGCGGGGCGAAGCGGTATTGCTCGCCACGCGCGACAGTGAAGAACAGGCGTCCATCCGGGCGCGCATGCCGGTGGTTACGCACCGGCGCTTTTTCTCGCAGGACGCCTTGCGGCCTGCGCACACCTCGGAGTGACTATGAGCGAGATTTTATCCACCGTCAGCGAGCAGCTCCTGGTCCCGGGCGGCCTGACCCTCGACAGCCTGCAGACGGTGCTGGGCGAGCTGGCCGGCCCCGGCATCGATGCCGCCGACTTGTATTTCCAGGGCCAGATCTCGGAAACCTGGGCGCTGGAGGACGGCATCGTCAAAGAGGGCAGCTTCAACCTCGACCAGGGCGTGGGCGTGCGCGCCCAGTCCGGCGAGAAGACCGGCTTCGCCTACAGCAACGCGATCAACCTCGAAGCCCTGACCTCGGCGGCCCGCGCCGCCCGTTCGATCTCCCGTGCCGGGCAGGATGGCAAGGTGCAGGCGTTCCGCAGCCAGGATGTGACTGCCCTGTATGCGTCTGACAATCCCCTGGATGTGCTGAGCCGCGCCGAGAAGGTCGACCTGCTCAAGCGCGTCGATGCCGCCACCCGCGCCCTCGATCCGCGCATCCAGCAGGTCAGCGTGAGCATGGCCGGGGTCTGGGAGCGGATCCTGGTCGCCGCCGCCGATGGCAGCCTGGCCGCCGATGTACGTCCGCTGGTGCGTTTCAACGTCAGCGTGATCGTCGAGCAGAACGGTCGTCGCGAGCGCGGCGGGCAGGGCGGTGGCGGGCGTACCGACTACCGCTACTTCACCGAGGAGCGGGTGATGGGCTATGCCCGCGAGGCGTTGCGCCAGGCGCTGGTCAACCTCGAGGCCATTCCGGCGCCGGCCGGCACGCTGCCGGTGGTGCTTGGCCCGGGCTGGTCCGGGGTGCTGCTGCACGAGGCGGTCGGTCACGGTTTGGAAGGCGACTTCAACCGCAAGGGCAGTTCGGCGTTCAGTGGGCGTATCGGCGAGCAAGTGGCCTCGAAGCTGTGCACCATTGTCGACGACGGTACCCTGGAGGGCCGCCGCGGCTCGCTCAGCATCGACGACGAAGGCACCCCGACCGAATGCACCACGCTGATCGAGAACGGCATCCTCAAGGGCTACATGCAGGACAAGCTCAACGCCCGCCTGATGGGCATGGCGGTGACGGGCAACGGCCGGCGTGAATCCTACGCCCACCTGCCGATGCCGCGCATGACCAACACCTACATGCGTGCTGGCGACAGCGACCCGGAGGAAATCATCCGCTCGGTGAAGAAGGGCATCTATTGCGCCAACCTTGGCGGTGGCCAGGTGGACATCACCAGCGGCAAGTTCGTGTTCTCCACCAGCGAGGCCTACCTGATCGAGGACGGCAAGATTACCGCGCCGGTGAAGGGCGCGACGCTGATCGGCAATGGTCCGGAGGCGATGAGGGGTGTGTCGATGGTCGGCAACGACCTGGCGCTGGACAGCGGCGTGGGTACGTGCGGCAAGGATGGGCAGTCGGTGCCGGTAGGCGTTGGCCAGCCGACCCTGAAGCTGGATGCGATCACTGTCGGTGGTACAGGGGCTTGATGATCAATCGCGGGGCAAGCCCGCTCCCACAGATGCCTGCAAAGGCAGCGTGGGAGCGGGCTTGCCCCGCGATGGCCTCAACGCAGACCGCGCTGGACCTCGTCGAGGTCGCGGATGTACTTGAACACTTTACGCGCAGCCGCAGGCGGCTTGTTCCGCGCCTTCTCGTGCTGGGCATGACGGATCAGCGAGCGCAGGTGCTGGCGATCGGTGTCGGGGAACTCGTTGACGAAGCGTTCGAGGTCCTCGTCGTTGCCGTCGATCAGGCGATCGCGCCAGCGCTCGAGGCCGTGAAAGCGCTCGTTGTACTGGCGGGTCGAGCTGTCGACCTGCTCGAGCACGGCATGGATGGCGTCAAGGTCCTGCACGCGCATCAGCTTGCCGACGAACGACATGTGGCGTTTGCGGGCGCCGTGGGCGGTGTGCTTGCTGGCCTCTTCCAGCGCCTTGCGCAGCTCGTCGGTCAACGGCAGGCGGGCCAGGGTGTCGGCCTTGAGGGTGGTGAGGCGCTCACCGAGCTCGACCAGCGCATGCAGCTCGCGCTTGATCTGGGTTTTGCTTTTTTCGCCGTCGAAGGCGTCGTCGTAAGAATCAACCATGGGGGCAGTCCGCAGGAAATCGCCGCCATGATAACCAGTCGGGGGCCGCTTGTCCGGCCCGGTCGTAGAATGACCCACGCCGTACGCAGAATTTTCAGTGGAGAGAACCATGAGTGCAGTCCAGAGCGTAGGCCCCAAGGACCTGCCGGCGTTGCAGGAACAGGTCGAGGCGATCGTCGCCGAGGCGCGCCGCCAGGGCGCCAGCGCGTGCGAAGTGGCGGTGTCGCTGGAGCAGGGCCTGTCCACCACGGTGCGCCAGCGCGAAGTCGAGACGGTCGAGTTCAACCGCGACCAGGGCTTCGGCATCACCCTCTACGTTGGCCAGCGCAAGGGTTCGGCCAGCACCTCGGCCAGCGGCCCTGAGGCGATCCGCGAGACCGTCGCGGCGGCCCTGGCAATCGCCAAGCATACCTCCGAGGACGCGTGTTCGGGGCTGGCCGATGCCGCCTTGATGGCCCGCGAGATCCCTGATCTGGACCTGTACCACGACTGGGACATCGAGCCGGAGAAGGCCATCGAGATGGCGCTGGCCTGCGAGGCGGCGGCGTTCGACGCCGACAAGCGCATCCTCAACGCTGATGGCACCACCCTCAATACCCATCAGGGCGTGCGGGTCTATGGCAACAGCCACGGCTTCATCGGCGGCTACGCGTCTACCCGGCACAGCCTGAGCTGCGTGATGATCGCCGAGGCCGAAGGGCAGATGCAGCGCGACTACTGGTACGACGTCAATCGCCAGGGCAACCTGCTGGCCGACCCGCGCAGCATCGGCCAGCGCGCCGCGCAACGCGCCGCCAGCCGTCTGGGCGCGCGTCCGGTGCCGACCTGCGAGGTGCCGGTGCTGTTCTCGGCGGAGCTTGCCGGCGGCCTGTTCGGCAGCTTCCTGTCGGCGATTTCCGGCGGCAACCTGTACCGCAAGTCGTCGTTCCTCGAAGGCACCCTCGGCCAGCGCCTGTTCCCCACCTGGCTGACCCTTGATGAGCGTCCACACATCCCGCGTGCGCTGGGCAGCGCGGCGTTCGACGGCGATGGCCTGGCCACCTACGCCAAGCCGTTCGTCGACAAGGGCGAGCTGGTGTCCTACATCCTGGGCACCTATTCCGGGCGCAAGCTGAGCCTGCCGAGCACCGCCAACGCCGGGGGCGTGCATAACCTGTTCGTCACCCACGGTGTGGAAGACCAGGCGGCATTGATTCGCCGCATGGGTCGCGGCCTGCTGGTGACCGAGCTGATGGGGCATGGCCTGAACATGGTGACCGGTGACTATTCTCGTGGTGCGGCGGGCTTCTGGGTCGAAAACGGCGAGATCCAGTTCCCGGTCCAGGAAGTGACCATCGCCGGCAATATGAAGGATATGTTCCAGCAGATCGTGGCGATCGGCAGCGATATCGAGACCCGCAGCAATATCCACAGTGGCTCGGTGCTGATCGAACGGATGACGGTGGCAGGCAGCTGATCGGCGCTCTGTCATCAGCAGGGAATTAGCGGTGCGTGCGAGCGGGCTTGTCCCGCGGTAATCTTACCTGCAATCGCGAGGCAAGCTCGCTCCCACGCTGCCCTGCTCATACCTTGTAAAAGACCCGGCCATCGCGCCGGGTTTCTTTTGCCCATTGCTCGACTTGAACTGATTCTAGTTATCACATAATAATGAATATCATTATCCAGTAACCCGGCGATGATGTTCATGAAATCCGTCCTCCACGAACTGCCTTACCTGGAAAACTGGCGCTGGCTCAGCCGGCGCATCCGCTGCGCGCTCGAACCCGACGAGCCGCGTCTGATCGAGCATTACCTGGCCGAAGGCCGCTACCTGGTGTGCTGCACCGAAACCTCGCCCTGGACCGTGGCGCTGACCGCCTTCCGCCTGCTGTTGGATACCGCCAACGATCGCATGCTGCCGTGGCATTGGCGCTGCCTGTGCCTGGACCAGGCCTGGCGGCCCTTGCTCGACCTGCGCAACCTCGATCGCCGCGAACAAAACCTGCGCTGGCAGCCCTACGCGATGCAGCTCGCCAACAGCGTGCTGCTGCCGTCGATTTCTCCCGAAGAACTGATGCAAGGACTTGAAGATGAGTGATACCCGTATCGAGCGTGACAGCATGGGCGAACTGCAGGTGCCGGCCCAGGCCCTGTACGGTGCCCAGACCCAGCGCGCGGTCGACAACTTCCCGGTCAGCGGCAAGCCGATGCCGGCCCAGTTCATCCGTGCCTTGCTGCTGGCCAAGGCGGCTGCGGCCAAGGCCAACGTCGAGCTGTCCCAGCTGAGCGCGGGGCAGGGCGAGGCCATCGTCAGGGCGGTGGAGCAACTGCTGGCCGGCGACTTCATCCAGCACTTCCCGGTGGATGTGTTCCAGACCGGTTCCGGCACCAGTTCGAACATGAACGCCAACGAGGTCATCGCCACCCTGGCCAGCCGCGTGCTGGGCGAGCCGGTCAATGCCAACGACCACGTCAACTGTGGCCAGAGCAGCAACGACATCATCCCCACCACCATCCACGTCAGCGCCGCCCTGGCCCTGCACGAGCAATTGTTACCGGCCCTGCGCCACCTCACCCAGGTGATCGAGGCCAAGGCGGTCGAAGTGCACAAGCACGTGAAGACCGGCCGCACCCACCTGATGGATGCCATGCCGGTGCGCATGAGCCAGGTGCTCGAAGGCTGGGCCGCGCAGGTCAAGGGCGCCCAGGCGCATATCGAAGCCACCCTGCCGAGCCTGCAGGCCTTGGCTCAGGGCGGTACTGCCGTGGGCACCGGCATCAACGCCCACCCGCAGTTCGCCGCAGGCTTTGCCCGCCAGTTAAGTGGCCTGACCCAGGTCAAGTTCACCCCCGGCGAGAACCTGTTCGCCCTGATCGGCTCCCAGGACACCGCCGTGGCCCTGTCCGGCCAGCTCAAGACCGCCGCCGTGGCGCTGATGAAGATCGCCAACGACCTGCGCTGGATGAACTCCGGCCCGCTCGCCGGCCTCGGTGAAATCGAGTTGCAGGGTCTGCAGCCGGGCTCGTCGATCATGCCGGGCAAGGTCAACCCGGTGATCCCGGAGGCCACCGCCATGGTCGCGGCCCAGGTGATCGGCAACGATGCCACCATCGCCGTGGCCGGGCAGTCGGGCAACTTCGAGCTCAACGTGATGCTGCCGGTGATCGCCCGCAACCTGCTGGAAAGCATCGAGCTGATGGCCAACGTCAGCCGCCTGCTGGCCGACAAGGCCATCGCCAGCTTCAAGGTCAACGAAACCAAGCTCAAGGAGGCGCTGTCGCGCAACCCGATCCTGGTCACTGCGTTGAACCCGATCATCGGCTACCTCAAGGCCGCCGAGATCGCCAAGACCGCCTACAAGCAGGGGCGCCCGATCATCGACGTGGCGCTGGAGCACACCGACTTGTCGCGTGACCAGCTCGAGGCGCTGCTGGATCCGGAAAAACTCACTGCCGGCGGCATCTGAGCCCGGGCCGCCCAGGAGACACGTCATGCAGCACTGGAAACACACCACGCAAGACGCCAACCGCCTGTTCGAGCAGGGCGAGCTGGTCGATGCCCGAGAACACTACCTGCAAGCCCTGGCCCTGGCCCAGGTGCTGTTCGAGCGCTGGCATGACGTCGACGAGGCGGTGGCCGCACTGGTCATCGCCCATCACAACCTGGCCGACCTGCACCTGCGCCTGAACCAGCCGCAGGAAAGCGCCGACTATCTGTGCGCGGCGCACCAGCGGCTGCTCCAGGCCAGTCAGGACCCGCGCCTGCCCCAGGCCCTGCGCGACGCCGCGTTACGCCATAGCGGGCGCACCTACACCGAGTTGCTGAGCTTCATCGCCGAATACGGCCAATACCCGCGTACCGAGCGCCTGCTCAATCGGCAGGCTCCGGTGACCAGCGAGCTGGTCGTATATACGGATATCACTGATCGCACACCTGCCTACGGAATCCACTGACATGCCGCATACCTTGCCTGCGTTGCCCTATGCCTACGATGCGCTGGAGCCGCACATCGACACCCAGACCATGGAGATTCACCACAGCAAGCATCACCAGACCTATATCAACAATCTCAACGCCGCCATCGAGGGCACCGAGTGGGCCGAGTGGCCCGTGGAGCAGTTGGTGGGCGCGGTCAGGCAACTGCCCGAGAAGCTCCAGGGCGCGGTGATCAACCAGGGCGGTGGGCATGCCAACCACACCCTGTTCTGGACCGTCATGTCGCCCAAGGGCGGCGGCCAGCCGGCAGGGCAGGTGGCCAAGGCCATCGATGCGCAGCTCGGCGGTTTCGAGGCGTTCAAGGAGGCCTTCACCAAGGCCGCGCTGACCCGTTTCGGCAGCGGCTGGGCCTGGTTGAGCGTGACCCCGCAGAACACGCTGGTAGTTGAGAGCAGCGGCAACCAGGACAGCCCGCTGATGCACGGCAACACGCCGATCCTTGGCCTGGACGTGTGGGAGCACGCCTACTACCTGAAGTATCAGAACCGTCGTCCGGAATACATTGGCGCTTTCTACAACGTGGTCGACTGGGCCGAAGTGGAACGTCGCTACCTTGAAGCCCTGAAGTGAGCCTGACCGGTATGCGTGCCGAGGTGATGTCTGTCAGCAGTGTGCGCCTGTTCCGCCTGGCGCTTGGGACCATGCTGTTGCTGGTTGGCACCGCATTGTTGGTGGCACGCGGCATCGCCTGGCTGGACCTGGAACCGCGCATGTTGCGTGCCCTTGAGGGCGGCGCATTGTGCGCACTGGGGACGGCGTTGGGCGCGGTACCGGTGCTGGTGATCCGCAACATGCCGGTGGCCGTGGCCGATACCTTGCTTGGCTTCGGTGCCGGCGTGATGCTGGCGGCCACCGCGTTCTCGCTGATCATGCCCGGGCTGGATGCGGCCCAATCCATCGGTTTCAGCCCGTGGGGCGCCGGTGGCCTGATCAGCGGCGGCCTGCTGTTCGGCGCGCTGTGCCTGTTCCTGGTCGACCTCAAGGTCTCTGGTGCTTCGCCAGAAGCCCTGGTCGGCAGCGATCAGCAACCGGTGATCGCGGCGCGAATCTGGTTGTTCGTCATCGCCATCATTGCCCATAACATCCCCGAAGGCATGGCCATTGGCGTGTCTGCTGGCGGTGGCATGCCCGATGCCGACAGCCTGGCCATGGGCATCGCGCTTCAGGATGTGCCGGAGGGTCTGGTAATCGCGCTGGTGCTGGCCGGGGCCGGCATGTCGCGGTTCAAGGCGTTCCTGATCGGCGCGGCGTCCGGGTTGGTCGAACCGCTGGCCGCGGTGATCTGCGCCTGGCTGGTGAACATCGCCGAACTGTTGCTACCGCTGGGCTTGGCCTGTGCGGCGGGGGCGATGCTGCTGGTGGTGACCCAGGAGATCATTCCCGAATCGCGCAGCAACGGGCATCACCGCCTGGCGAGCCTGGGGCTGTGTGCCGGGTTCTGCCTGATGATGGTGATGGACACGGCGCTGTCTTGAGCCCGGCACATTCCCTGTAGGAGCGTGCGCAGTCGTTAACGGCGCTTACTCGCCTTCGTCGAAGAAGTTCTCGATCAACGCGACCAGTGCATCCATGGCCTCACCGTCCTGTTCGCCCTCGGTGTGCAGGTGCACCGGCGTGCCCTTGCCGGCGGCGAGCATCATCACCGCCATGATGCTCTTGCCGTCCACCAGCTTGTCCGGTGCGCGGCCGACCCGTACCTGGCAGGGAAAGCGACCGGCCACGCCGACGAACTTGGCGGCCGCCCGCGCATGCAGGCCCAGCTTGTTGATGATGGTGATTTCGCGGGCGGGCATCGTGGGGCGGATCCTGTGGGCTAGAGGTCGCGGTGGCGGACCTGGACGTTTTTCAGGGATTGCTGGAGCAGTTGGCCAAGCCGTTCGGTGATGTACACCGAGCGGTGGTGGCCGCCGGTACAGCCGATGGCGATGGTGACGTAAGCGCGGTTGCTGGCGGCGAAGCGCGGCAGCCACTTGAGCAGGTAGCCGGAGATGTCCTGGAACATTTCCTCGACGTCCGGCTGGGCGGCCAGGTAATCAATTACCGGCTGTTCGAGGCCGGAATGCTCACGAAGTTCCGGCTTCCAGTACGGATTGGGTAGGCAGCGCACGTCGAACACCAGGTCGGCGTCCACCGGCATGCCACGCTTGAAACCGAATGACTCGACCAGGAACGCGGTGCCTGGCTCGGGCTGGTTGAGCAGGCGCAGCTTGATCGAATCGCGCAGTTGATAGAGGTTCAGGCTGGTGGTGTCGATCTTCAGGTCGGCGAGGTCGGCGATCGGGCCGAGCAGCTCGCTTTCCACGCGGATCGCCTCGGCCAGCGAACGGCTGTCGTTGGTCAGCGGGTGGCGGCGGCGGGTTTCCGAGAAGCGCTTGAGCAGGGTGTCTTCGTCGGCGTCCAGGTACAGCACGTCGCACTGGATATGGCGCGAACGTGCATCTGTCAGCAGTTCGGGGAAGCGTGACAGGTGGCTGGGCAGGTTGCGCGCATCAATGGACACAGCGACCTTCGGTTGCAGCAGCTCGGTGTTGAGCAGCGCGTTTTCCGCCAGCTGCGGCAGCAGCCCGGCGGGCAGGTTGTCGATGCAGTAGTAGCCGTTGTCTTCCAGCACGTCGAGGGCGGTACTCTTACCGGAGCCGGAGCGGCCGCTGACGATGATCAGGCGCATGTTCAGTGCTCGTTCTGTACGTCCAGGACGACCTGGTAAAGGGTCTCGCTGCTGTCGGCGGCACGTAGGCGATCGCGGACCTCCTTGCGATCTAGCATGCTGGCGATCTGACGCAGCAGTTCAAGGTGGGCATCGGTGGCAGCTTCCGGGACCAGCAGGACGAACAGCAGGTCGACCGGGGCACCATCGATGGCGTCATAATCAATGGGGGCATCCAGGTGCAGCAGGGCGCTTACTGGCGCGCTGCAACCCACAAGCCGGCAGTGCGGAATGGCGATGCCATTGCCAAAACCGGTGGAGCCGAGTTTTTCCCGAGCGATGAGCTTGTCGAAGACATCTTGCATCTCCAGCTCGGGTACTTGCTCGGCGATCAGGGTGGCGACCTTTTCCAGGGCGCGCTTCTTGCTGCCGCCCGGCACGTTCACGAGTGAACGGCCGGGGGTCAGGATGGTTTCAAGTCGGATCATGGATGAGGGGGATCAGCGGGCGGCTGCGCCTTGCAGCAGGCTTTGCTGTTTTTCCTTGTGTTTTTTCAGTTGGCGATCGAGTTTGTCGGCCAGGGCGTCGATCGCCGCGTACATGTCTTGGTGTTCGGCGTTGGCGACGACTTCGCCACCGGGAATCTGGAGTGTGGCTTCCACCTTCTGCTGCAGCTTCTCGACCTTCATGATCACCGTCGCATTGGTGATCTTGTCGAAATGACCCTCCACGCGGGCGAGCTTCTCGAGCACGTAATCGCGCAGTGGTTGGGTGACTTCTACATGCTGTCCACTGATGTTGACTTGCATACAGCTTCTCCTTTGTTGCCCGTGCATAAAGAGGCAGGTCTTGCACCTGCCACTGAAACGCTGTGGCACATCCTGGGGCTACATCAGTCGCTTGCGCTCGCTTGATGGGGCGATGCCCAACGATTCGCGGTACTTGGCGACGGTGCGACGGGCTACCTGGATGCCTTGTGCCTCCAGTAAACCAGCGATCTTGCTGTCACTCAATGGCTTTTTCTGATTTTCCGCCGCCACCAGTTTCTTGATGATCGCGCGAATCGCCGTGGACGAGCATTCGCCGCCTTCGGCGGTGCTCACGTGGCTGGAGAAAAAGTATTTCAGTTCGTAGATGCCGCGCGGGGTGTGCATGTATTTCTGCGTGGTCACCCGGGAAATGGTCGACTCGTGCATGCCCACCGCCTCGGCGATATCGTGCAGCACCAGCGGCTTCATGGCCTCGTCGCCATGGTCGAGGAAGCCGCGCTGGTGCTCGACGATCTGTGTCGCCACCTTCATCAGCGTCTCGTTGCGGCTCTGCAGGCTCTTGATGAACCAGCGCGCTTCCTGCAGCTGGTTGCGCATGAAGGTGTTGTCGGCGCTGGTGTCGGCGCGGCGAACGAAGCCGGCGTACTGCGGGTTGACCCGCAGGCGCGGTACCGCTTCCTGGTTGAGCTCGACCAGCCAGCGCTCGCTGTCCTTGCGCACGATGACGTCGGGCACGACGTACTCGGGCTCGCTGGACTCGATCTGCGAGCCGGGGCGCGGGTTGAGGGTCTGCACCAGTTCGATGACCTGGCGCAGCTCGTCTTCCTTGAGCTTCATGCGGCGCATCAGCTGGCTGTAGTCGCGGCTGCCGAGCAGGTCGATGAAGTCGGTGACCAGGCGCTGGGCCTCACCCATCCAAGGCGTCGAGGCCGGCAGTTGGCGCAGTTGCAGCAGCAGGCATTCGCCCAGGGAGCGGGCGCCGATGCCGGCGGGTTCGAACTGCTGGATGCGGTGCAGCACCGCCTCGACCTCGTCCAACTCGATGTCGAGTTCCGGGTCGAAGCCTGCGCAGATTTCCTCGAGGGAGTCCTCCAGGTAGCCCTGGCCGTTGATGCTGTCGATCAGGGTGACGGCGATCAGGCGGTCGGTGTCGGACATCGGCGCCAGGTTGAGCTGCCACAGCAGGTGACTCTGCAGGCTCTCGCCGACCGAGGTGCGGGTGGTGAAGTCCCACTCGTCGTCATCATTGCTCGGCAGGCTACTGGCGCTGGTCTGGTAGATGTCCTCCCAGGCGGTGTCGACCGGCAGTTCGTTGGGAATGCGCTCGGCCCATTCGCCGTCTTCGAGGTTTTCCGCGGTGCTGCTGGTACTGGTTTCCTGGAAGCTGTTGTCCTGGACTTCGGCGGCCGGCTTGTTCTCGGCGTTGTCCGCCATCGGGTCGCTGTTGTCGAAGTCCTCGCCGTCTTCCTGACGTTCGAGCATCGGATTGGACTCCAGCGCTTCCTGGATTTCCTGCTGGAGGTCCAGGGTGGAGAGCTGAAGCAGACGGATGGCCTGTTGCAACTGCGGGGTCATCGTCAGTTGCTGGCCCATTTTTAGGACGAGCGATGGTTTCATGGCTGGGGCTTGATACCTTGTTGCCGGCGCGCATGCGCCATCCACTACACGGAGGGCGCCTGGGCGCCGATTTTAAGCAAGTTATATGCCTGAAATTGCAGCGTTTGCCTAGAGCACTGTAACAACTTAAGCCTCGAACAGGCGCCTGCGCCAGTGCTCCGGGCAGGCCAGGGTCAGAGTCGGAACTCGTGCCCCAGGTATACTTCCTTGACCAGCTGGTTGGCCAGGATGGTCTCGGCGTCGCCTTCGGCGATCAGCTGGCCATCGTTGACGATGTAGGCGGTCTCGCAGATGTCCAGGGTCTCGCGAACGTTGTGGTCGGTGATCAGGACGCCGATACCCTTGTTCTTGAGGTGGTGGATGATCTGCTTGATGTCGCCGACAGAGATCGGGTCGACACCGGCAAAGGGTTCGTCCAGCAGGATGAACTTGGGCGCGGTGGCCAGGGCACGGGCGATCTCGACGCGGCGGCGTTCGCCGCCGGAGAGGCTCATGCCGAGGTTGTCGCGGATATGGCTGATGTGGAACTCCTGCAGCAGGCTTTCCAGCTCCTTGCGCCGACCGTCACGGTCGAGGTCCTTGCGTGTCTCGAGGATGGCCATGATGTTGTCGGCCACCGACAGCTTGCGGAAGATCGAGGCTTCCTGCGGCAGGTAGCCGATACCGGCCTTGGCGCGCCCGTGCATGGGTTGGTGGCTGACGTCGAGGCTGTCGATCAGCACGCGACCTTGGTCGGCCTGGACCAGGCCGACGATCATGTAGAAACAGGTGGTCTTGCCGGCGCCGTTGGGGCCTAGCAGGCCGACGATCTGGCCGCTGTCGATGGACAGGCTGACGTCGCGAACGACCTGCCGGCCCTTGTAGCTCTTGGCCAGGTGCTGGGCTTTGAGGGTTGCCATTTACTCGGCCTTTTTCTTCGGTTGAATGACCATGTCGATGCGCTGACGTGGTGCAGTCACGTTGCCACCGCGACCGGCGGTAGCCACCTGGGTCTTGGTGTTGTAGACGATCTTCTCGCCTTCGGTGGTGTTGCCTTCGTTCTCGACCTTGGCGCGATCGGTGAGGATCACCATGTCTTTCTGCGCCTGGTACTGGATGGTCACGGCCCAGCCTTTCATCTTGTCGGGCTTGGCGGCGCTCTGCTGTTGCTCGAAGTAGGCCAGGTTGCCCACCGAGGTGACCACGTCGATGTCGCCGGAGGCGGCGCGGGTCATGGTCACGGTGTTGCCTTTGATCATCATCGAACCCTGGGTGATGATCACGTCGCCGGTATAGGTGGCAACGCCCTGCTTGTCGTCCAGGTGGGCGTTGTCCGCCTGGATGCGGATCGGCTGGTCACGGTCGTTCGGCAGGGCGAAGGCGCTCGCGCTTCCCAGTGCTACGCCCAGGCTGAGCAGAAGGGGGATGGTTTTAACGAGCCTCATACTGTCCTCTTACGTTAGAGAGCAGGTCCATCCTGCCTTCTTTCAAATACGCTTTCATTCCTTTGCCCGTAGTCGTGCCACCGGCGCCGTCGATTCTAACGGCTTGCTCGGTCTGCGCATATTGCTTCTGCGGGAACACGGTCATGCGTGTGCTGGTGATGATGGTTTCACGTTGCTTCTCGTCGGTGCGCGCCACGCGCACATCGTCGATCAGCTCGACCTCGGTGCCGTCCGGATTGACCTCGGCGCGCTTGCTCTGCACGTGCCAGGGATACTCGGTGCCACGGTACATGTGCAGGTCGGGCGTGGTCACCAGGGTGACCTCGCTGGCCTTCAAATGCTCGACCTTGGCGGCGGTCATCTCGTACTGCAGCTTGCCGTCGGGCAGGAACTGCAGGCTGTGGGCGTTGATCGCATAGTAGTCGATGGCGCTCTGGTCGACCTGGGCCTGCGGCTGGTCGAGGAAGCTCTCCGGGCTGATATTCCAATAGCCTACTGCAACGAGCACGGCGGCGATCCCGCCTAGCAGCGCGACATTTCTGATCTTCTTGCTGAGCATGGGCAGCCTTACAGGTAATGGGCGTTGGCAGCGTCCAGGGTGCCCTGGGCCTGCATGATCAGTTCGCAGAACTCGCGGGCGGCGCCTTCGCCGCCGCGAGCCTGGGTAACGCCATGGGCGTGCTGGCGAACGAATGCCGCGGCGTTGTGCACCGCCATGCCCAGGCCGACGCGGCGGATAACCGGCAGGTCGGGCAGGTCGTCGCCGAGGTAGGCGACCTGTTCATAGCTTAGATTGAGTTCGGCGAGCAGGCCGTCGAGCACCACCAGTTTGTCCTCGCGGCCCTGGAACAGGTGCGGGATGCCGAGGTTCTTCGCCCGGCGCTCGACCACCGGGGTCTTGCGCCCGCTGATGATCGCGGTGGTCACGCCCGCGGCCATGAGCATCTTGATGCCGTGGCCGTCGAGGGTGTTGAAGGTCTTGAACTCGCTGCCGTCCTCGAGGAAGTACAGGCGGCCGTCGGTGAGCACGCCGTCGACGTCGAACACCGCCAGCTTGATGGCCTTGGCGCGTTGCATCAGGTCCTGGTTCATTTACATCACTCCGGCGCGCAGCAGGTCGTGCATGTTCAGGGCGCCGGTCGGGCGGTCTTCCTGATCGACGACCACCAGCGCGCTGATCTTGTGGTCTTCCATGATCTTCAGCGCCTCGGCGGCGAGCATCTCGGCGCGGGCGGTCTTGCCGTGCACGGTCATGACCTCGTCGATGAGGGTCTTGTGCACGTCGATGTTGCGGTCCAGGCTGCGGCGCAGGTCACCGTCGGTGAACACGCCGGCGAGCTTGCCGTCGTCACCCAGGACCACGGTCATGCCCAGACCCTTACGAGACATTTCAAGCAGCGCGTCCTTGAGCAGGGTGCCGCGCTTCACCAGGGGCAGCTCCTCGCCGGCATGCATGACGTTCTCGACCTTCAGCAGCAGGCGACGACCCAACGCGCCCCCGGGGTGGGAGAAGGCGAAATCCTCGGCGGTGAAGCCGCGGGCCTCGAGCAGGGCGATGGCCAGGGCGTCGCCCAGCGCCAGCGCGGCGGTGGTGGAGGAGGTCGGCGCCAGGTTGAGCGGGCAGGCCTCCTGGGCGACGCTGGCGTCGAGATTGACCTCGGCGGCCTGGGCCAGGGGCGAGCCCGGGTTGCCGGTCAGGCTGATCATCTGGATGCCCAGGCGCTTGATCAGCGGCAGCAGGGTGACGATCTCGGCGGTGCTGCCGGAGTTGGACAGGGCAAGAATGACATCGTCCCGGGTGATCATGCCCATGTCGCCGTGGCTGGCCTCGGCCGGGTGCACGAAGAACGCCGGGGTGCCCGTGCTGGCCAGGGTGGCGGCGATCTTGTTGCCGATATGCCCCGACTTGCCCATGCCCACCACCACGACCCGTCCCTTGCTGGCCAGGATCAGCTCGCAGGCCTTGACGAAGTCACCGTCGATGCGGGCCAGCAGGGCCTCCACGGCCTCGAGTTCGAGGCGCAGGGTGCGCTGGGCGGATTGGATCAGCTCGCTGGATTGGGTCATGTTGAAACGCAATGCCTGATGAAAAGGCGGCGATTATAGCCGTAATGTGTGAAAGGCTCATCCTTCGAATGTCATATGGATGCCACACCAGCCTGTCTGCGGCCTGAACGAGTGGGGGGACGCCCTTGGGGCGGGCCTATCAGCGGTGCTATAGTTCGCCGCTATTCGGCCCGCAGGGGACCTGTGTGCCTTCAAGATGAAGGCAGGCGTCCACATGACGAGGCTGCACTAGCAAGGAGTCTAGATGAGTGTGGATAGCGCCTACGCGGTCGAGTTGAAGGGTGTCACCTTCAAGCGCGGTTCGCGCAGCATTTTCAGCAACGTGGACATACGCATTCCCCGCGGCAAGGTCACCGGCATCATGGGGCCTTCGGGATGCGGCAAGACCACCTTGCTGCGCCTGATGGGCGCGCAGTTGCGTCCGTCCGGTGGCGAGGTCTGGGTCAACGGGCAGAACCTTCCCGCGCTGTCGCGCAGCGACCTGTTCGACGCGCGTAAGCAGATGGGCGTGCTCTTTCAGAGTGGTGCGCTGTTCACCGACCTGGATGTGTTCGAGAACGTGGCCTTCCCGCTGCGGGTTCATACGCAGCTGTCGGACGAGATGATCCGTGACATCGTGTTGATGAAGTTGCAGGCCGTGGGCTTGCGCGGCGCCATCGACCTGATGCCCGACGAGTTGTCCGGCGGCATGAAGCGCCGCGTGGCGCTGGCACGGGCGATCGCCCTCGATCCGCAGATCCTCATGTACGACGAGCCGTTCGTCGGGCAGGACCCCATCGCCATGGGCGTGTTGGTGCGCCTTATCCGCCTGCTCAACGACGCCCTGGGCATCACTAGTATCGTGGTTTCCCACGATCTCGCGGAAACCGCGAGCATCGCCGACTACATCTATGTGGTTGGCGACGGCCAGGTGCTGGGGCAGGGCACGCCGGACGAACTGATGGGCTCGGACAACCCGCGCATCCGCCAGTTCATGAAAGGCGACCCGGATGGCCCGGTACCTTTCCACTTCCCTGCGCCTGACTACCGCGCCGATCTGTTGGGGACGCGTTGATGCGCAGAAAATCCTTACTCGAACGTATCCGTCTGTTCGGCCGTTCGGCCATCGATGTACTGGCCGTGCTGGGACGCTCGTGCCTGTTCCTCGGCCATTCGCTGGGTGGACGCAGCGGCATCGGCGGCGGTTTCCAGCTGCTGGTCAAGCAACTGTACTCGGTGGGCGTATTGTCGCTGGCGATCATCGTCGTGTCCGGCGTGTTCATCGGCATGGTACTGGCCCTGCAGGGCTACAGCATCCTCACCAAGTACGGCTCGGAGCAGGCTGTGGGGCAAATGGTCGCCCTGACCCTGCTGCGCGAGCTGGGGCCGGTGGTCACCGCCTTGCTGTTCGCCGGCCGCGCGGGCTCCGCGCTGACCGCCGAGATCGGCAACATGAAGTCCACCGAGCAACTGTCGAGCCTGGAGATGATCGGCGTCGACCCGCTCAAGTACATCGTCGCCCCCAGGCTGTGGGCCGGTTTCATCTCGCTGCCGCTGCTGGCGCTTATCTTCAGCGTGGTCGGCATCTGGGGTGGCTCGTGGGTCGCCGTGGACTGGCTGGGCGTCTATGAAGGTTCGTTCTGGGCCAACATGCAGAACAGCGTTTCGTTCAGCGACGACGTGATCAACGGGCTGATCAAGAGCCTGGTGTTCGCTTTCGTCGTCACCTGGATCGCCGTATTCCAGGGGTACGACTGTGAGCCCACCTCAGAAGGGATCAGCCGTGCCACCACCAAGACCGTGGTCTATGCCTCGCTGGCAGTCCTGGGTCTGGACTTTATTCTGACCGCCTTGATGTTTGGAGATTTCTGATGCAAAACCGCACCCTGGAAATCGGTGTCGGCCTGTTCCTCCTGGCCGGGATCCTGGCGCTGCTGCTGCTGGCCCTGCGTGTCAGCGGGCTGTCGGCCAGCCCGAGCAGCGACACGTATAAAGTTTATGCTTATTTTGACAATATCGCCGGTTTGACGGTCAGAGCTAAGGTGACCATGGCCGGTGTGACCATCGGCAAGGTCACGGCCATCGATCTGGACCGCGATTCCTACACTGGCCGGGTTACGCTGCAGCTGGACAAGCATGTCGACAACCTGCCGACCGACTCCACTGCCTCGATCCTGACCGCAGGCCTGCTGGGCGAGAAGTACATCGGTATCAGCGTGGGCGGCGAGGACGCGGTACTCAAGGATGGCAGCACCATCCACGACACCCAGTCGGCACTGGTGCTGGAAGACCTGATCGGCAAGTTCCTGCTCAACTCGGTGGGCAAGGAACCGAAAGAAGCGCAACCGGCTAATTAAGGAGTTTCCATGATTTCGATCCTGCGACGTGGCTTGCTGGTTCTGCTGGCGGCCTTCCCCCTGCTGGCCCTGGCGGCGCCGGGGCAATCCGCCCGTGATGTGATCCAGGGCACCACCACGCAGTTGCTCAGCGACCTGAAGGCCAACAAGGAGCAGTACAAGGCCAACCCCGAGGCCTTTTACAGCGCGCTTAACAGCAACCTTGGCCCGGTGGTCGATGCCGACGGTATTTCCAAGAGCATCATGACCGTCAAGTACTCGCGCAAGGCGACCCCTGCGCAGATGCAGCGCTTCCAGGAGAACTTCAAGCGCAGCCTGATGCAGTTCTACGGCAACGCCTTGCTGGAGTACAACAACCAGGGCATCACCGTCGATCCGGCCAAGGCCGAGGGTGATGATCGCACCAGCGTCGGCATGAAGATCACCGGCACCAACGGCGCGGTCTATCCGGTGCAATACACCATGGTCAAGCTGGACGGCGAGTGGAAGGTGCGTAACGTCATCGTCAACGGCATCAACATCGGCAAGCTGTTCCGCGACCAGTTCCAGGACGCCATGCAGCGCAACGGCAACAACCTGGACAAGACCATCGACGGCTGGGCCGGCGAAGTGGCCAAGGCCAAGGAAGCGGCGGACAGCTCGCCGGATAAGGAAGTCAAATGAGTGACGCCGCCGTGAGCATGGCCGAGCCGGGCGTCCTCGCCCTGGCAGGCGTGCTGGACTATCGCAGCGGTCCGGCCCTGCGCAAGCAGGGCAAGGCGCTGGTCACGGCGTGCCGCGAACCACGCCTGGTGCTCGACTGCTCCGCGGTGGAGAAGTCCAGCAGCGTCGGCCTGTCGTTGCTGCTGGGCTTCATGCGCGATGCGCAGGCGGCCGGCAAGACCTGGGAACTGCGCGGTATCCCCGAGGATATGCGGGAAATCGCCGGGGTCTATGACCTTGATGAAGTGCTGGCAGGCTGATGCCCTGCCGTTCGCGAAAGGCCCCTCGGTCAGCGCGCCCACTCATGGGCTTCGCAGGCGAGGGGCTTTTTTGTATGATGGCCGACCCGCGCGCGTTGGGCGCCGATCGAGGTTGAGCATGCAGGCCGTAGAAGTCAAAAGCTTTCTGGAAGAGAAATTGCCGGGAACCCGGGTCGAAGTTGAAGGCGAAGGCTGCAACTTCCAGTTGAACGTGATCAGCGATGAGCTGGCCGGCCAGAGCCCGGTCAAGCGCCAGCAGGCGATCTATGCTCACCTCAATCCGTGGATCGCCAACGGCAGCATTCACGCGGTAACCATGAAATTCTTCAGCAGCGCAGCCTGGGCTGAGCGCACCTGAGCCAACTTGGCGGCGAGATACGTATGGACAAACTGATTATCACTGGCGGCCCGCGCCTCGACGGCGAGATCCGCATTTCCGGCGCGAAGAACGCTGCCCTGCCGATTCTCTCGGCCACCCTGCTGGCCGATGGTCCGGTTACGGTCGGCAACCTGCCGCACCTGCACGACATCACCACCATGATCGAGCTGTTCGGTCGCATGGGCATCGAGCCTGTGATCGACGAGAAGCTCTCGGTGGAAATCGATCCGCGCACCATCAAGACCCTCGTCGCGCCCTATGAGCTGGTCAAGACCATGCGCGCCTCGATCCTGGTGCTCGGTCCGATGGTCGCCCGCTTCGGTGAGGCCGAAGTGGCGCTGCCGGGCGGTTGCGCCATCGGTTCGCGTCCGGTGGACCTGCACATCCGTGGCCTGGAGGCTATGGGTGCGAAAATCGACGTTGAAGGCGGCTACATCAAAGCCAAGGCACCCGAGGGCGGCCTGCGCGGCGCACACTTCTTCTTCGACACCGTCAGCGTCACCGGTACCGAGAACATCATGATGGCCGCCGCCCTGGCCAAGGGCCGCAGCGTGCTGCAGAACGCCGCCCGCGAGCCGGAGGTGGTCGACCTGGCCAACTTCCTGATCGCCATGGGTGCGAAGATTCAGGGCGCTGGCACCGACACCATCACCATCGATGGCGTCGAGCGCCTGCACTCGGCCAACTACCGGGTCATGCCTGACCGTATCGAAACCGGCACCTACCTGGTCGCCGCTGCCGTGACCGGCGGCCGCGTCAAGGTCAAGGACACCGATCCGACCATCCTCGAAGCCGTCCTCGAGAAACTCAAGGAAGCCGGCGCCGATATCACCACCGGTGAAGATTGGATCGAGCTGGACATGCACGGCAAGCGTCCGAAGGCCGTGAACCTGCGTACCGCCCCGTACCCAGCGTTCCCGACCGACATGCAGGCGCAGTTCATCTCGCTCAATGCCATCGCCGAAGGCACCGGCGCGGTGATCGAGACCATCTTCGAAAACCGCTTCATGCACGTCTACGAGATGCACCGCATGGGCGCGCAGATCCAGGTCGAGGGCAACACCGCCATCGTCACTGGCGTCAAGGCGCTCAAAGGTGCTCCGGTGATGGCCACCGACTTGCGCGCTTCCGCCAGCCTGGTACTGTCGGCGCTGGTCGCTGAAGGCGACACCCTGATCGACCGCATCTACCACATTGACCGTGGCTACGAGTGCATCGAGGAAAAACTGCAGATGCTGGGCGCGAAGATCCGTCGCGTACCGGGCTAGTCTGCATGGCGCAGGGACGCGCCCCGAATTTTATGCGGCCGGGCAGTGCCCGGCTGGCTATAGCTGCTTAAGGACCGACGTTCCAATGTTGACCATCGCGCTATCCAAAGGCCGGATTCTCGACGATACCCTGCCACTGCTGGCCGAAGCCGGTATTGTGCCGACCGAGAATCCGGACAAGAGCCGCAAGCTGATCATCCCGACCACCCAGGATGATGTCCGCCTGCTCATCGTGCGTGCCACCGACGTGCCGACCTATGTCGAGCATGGCGCCGCCGACCTCGGTGTGGCCGGCAAGGATGTGCTGATGGAATACGGCGGCCAGGGCCTGTACGAGCCCCTGGACCTGCAGATCGCCCAGTGCAAGCTGATGACCGCCGGCGTGACCGGCGCGCCCGAGCCCAAGGGCCGCCTGCGCGTGGCCACCAAGTTCGTCAACGTAGCCAAGCGCTACTACGCCGAGCAGGGCCGCCAGGTCGACATCATCAAGCTGTACGGCTCCATGGAGCTGGCCCCGCTGATCAACCTCGCCGATAAGATCATCGACGTGGTCGACACCGGCAACACCCTGCGCGCCAACGGCCTCGAGCCCCAGGAACTGATCGCCACGATCAGCTCGCGCCTGGTGGTCAACAAGGCTTCCATGAAAATGCAGCACGCCCGTATCCAGAGCCTGATCGACACCCTGCGCAACGCCGTCGAATCGCGACACCGCGGCTGACCTCTGCGCGCGACCTCCGCTGTCGCGCCCGTCTATCCGCGTCATAGCCAATTTTCTCAGGTGCCCGCGCGGATGGAGTGGTAGCTTTAGGGCGCCTGAACATCCGCTAATAACGAGGCCCTCGCCATGACCGTGTCCACTGCAATTGCCCGTCTCAACGCCGCTGACCAGGATTTCGCCCGACATCTGGATCATCTGCTGAGCTGGGAAAGCGTGTCCGATGACGCGGTCAACCAGCGCGTGCTCGACATCATCAAGGCCGTGCGCGAGCGCGGCGACGCGGCGTTGGTGGAGTTCACCCAGCGTTTCGACGGTGTCGATGCCACATCGATCAATGATCTGATCCTGGACCGCGCACGCCTGGAGCTGGCCCTGACCCGCATTACCCCGGTGCAGCGCGAAGCCCTGGAAAAAGCCGCCAAC
Organism: Pseudomonas sp. P65(2024); assembly: GCF_057480955.1. NCBI lineage: Bacteria > Pseudomonadati > Pseudomonadota > Gammaproteobacteria > Pseudomonadales > Pseudomonadaceae > Pseudomonas > Pseudomonas sp. P65(2024). The sequence continues at coordinate 28,930 of NZ_JBLIYX010000016.1, read as the reverse complement.
CGTGTGCGTATCTACCACGAACGGCAAAAGCAGGATTCCTGGCAGTACACCGAGGCCGACGGCACTGTGCTCGGCCAGAAAGTTACCCCGCTTGACCGCGCCGGCCTGTACGTGCCGGGCGGAAAAGCATCGTACCCGTCGTCGGTGCTGATGAACGCGATTCCGGCCAAGGTCGCCGGTGTGGCCGAGGTGGTGATGGTCGTGCCGACCCCGCGTGGCGAGGTCAACGAGCTGGTGCTGGCCGCGGCCTGCATCGCCGGGGTCGACCGGGTGTTCACCCTCGGTGGCGCCCAGGCGGTCGCGGCCTTGGCCTACGGCACCGAAAGCGTGCCGCAAGTCGACAAGATCGTCGGTCCGGGCAATATCTACGTGGCCACCGCCAAGCGCCATGTGTTCGGCCAGGTCGGCATCGACATGATCGCCGGCCCTTCGGAGATCCTGGTGGTGTGCGACGGCCAGACCGATCCGGACTGGATCGCCATGGACCTGTTCTCCCAGGCCGAGCACGACGAGGACGCCCAGGCCATCCTGGTTAGCCCGGATGCCGAGTTCCTCGATCGGGTGGCCGCCAGCATCGACAAGCTGCTGCCGACCATGGAGCGCGCCGAGATCATCGAGAAGTCGATCAACGGCCGAGGCGCGCTGATCCAGGTGCGTGACATGCAGCAGGCCATCGAGGTGGCAAACCGCATCGCCCCCGAGCACCTGGAGCTGTCGGTGGCTGATCCACAGGCCTGGTTGCCGCAGATCCGCCACGCCGGCGCGATCTTCATGGGCCGCCACACCAGCGAGGCGCTAGGCGACTACTGCGCCGGCCCCAACCACGTGCTGCCGACTTCCGGCACTGCGCGCTTCTCTTCGCCACTGGGCGTGTATGACTTCCAGAAGCGTTCGTCGATCATCTTCTGCTCCGAGCAGGGCGCGTCCGAGCTGGGTCACACCGCTTCGGTGCTGGCCCGGGGCGAATCGCTGACCGCTCATGCGCGCAGCGCCGAATACCGCATCCTCAACGAGAAGGGGAACTGAGCATGAGTCGTTTCTGGAGTCCCTTCGTCAAGGACTTGGTGCCTTACGTGCCGGGCGAGCAGCCCAAGCTTGCGCGGCTGGTCAAGCTGAACACCAACGAGAACCCTTATGGACCGTCGCCCAAGGCGCTGGAGGCCATGCGCGGCGAGCTTAACGACAACCTGCGGCTGTATCCGGACCCGAACGGTGACCGCCTCAAGCAGGCGGTGGCCGAGTATTACGGCGTGACGCCGGCGCAGGTGTTCGTTGGCAATGGCTCGGACGAGGTGCTGGCGCACATCTTCCACGGCCTGTTCCAGCATGACCGTGGGCCGCTGCTGTTCCCGGACGTGAGCTACAGCTTCTACCCGGTGTATTGCGGCCTGTACGGTATCGCGTTCGAGCAGGTGGCGCTGGATGAGCAGTTCCAGATTCGGGTTTCTGATTACAGCAAGCCCAATGCCGGGGTCATCTTCCCCAACCCCAATGCGCCGACCGGTTGCCTGTTGCCGCTTGAGGCGGTCGAGCAACTGCTGCAGGCCAACCGGGATTCGGTGGTGGTGGTCGATGAGGCCTATATCGATTTCGGTGGCGAGACGGCTATCAGCCTGGTCGATCGCTACGACAACCTGCTGGTGACCCAGACCTTGTCCAAGTCACGGTCGCTGGCGGGGCTCAGGGTTGGCCTGGCGGTGGGACATCCTGACCTGATCGAGGCGTTGGAGCGGATCAAGAACAGCTTCAACTCCTATCCGTTGGATCGCATGGCGATTGTCGGGGCGGCGGCTGCGTTCGACGACCGTGAGTATTTCGATGAGACCTGCCGCAAGGTTATCGAAAGCCGGGACGTGCTGGTTGCCGAGTTGGTGGCGCGTGGGTTCGAGGTGTTGCCTTCGGCGGCGAACTTCATCTTTGCCCGCCATCCCGGGCAGGATGCTGCCGGGATCGCGGCGCGCCTTCGTGAGCAGGGGGTGATTGTTCGGCACTTCAAACAGGAGCGGATTGCGCAGTTCCTGCGGATTACCGTTGGGACGCCGGAGATGAACCAGGCTTTGCTTGATGCTTTGAATTGATTTCAGGGGTTTGACTGGGGGCGGATTGGGGTTGGTTATTTTGACTTCTGATTCGCCCCTTGTTGTTATTGTTGTTTGGTGGTTTTGGAAGTTGTATGCGCATTCATTTTTGATGTCGACGCTTATTCACCTTTCCGCCCTTACGGCGGGTCCCTTTTTGAAGGATCAAAAAGGAACCAAAAAATCCTCGCTCCATTCATCCGGCCCTGCGCTTCGCTCCGGGTTCCCTCACTCCGGCCTTGCTCCCGGGAGGACCGCGCTGAACGCCCCATCCTGGGGCGCAGCGCTTGACGGGCATCCATGCCCGTCACCTCCCTTCGCAAGACCTGCGTTCGGCCTCCTGAAGTCGCGAAGTTACGGGCGGCGACTGGACTGGCGCAGCTGTCGCTAGTTGAAGCGGAATTAATCTCTCGATTGTTTCGCGGGGCAAGCCCGCGATAGGCCGGAACAGCCAATATATAACTAATTTTCAAACAGTAAACTTCGCATTTTCCTGTTCTTGCTCTTGCTTCTAAGCGCGCGACAGTTCAGGCACCGCCAATTGCGACTTCAGGAGCGAGGGAGCCCCGGAGCGAAGCGCAGGGCCGGATGAACGGAGCGGAACGGTTTTGCCTACTTTTCCCTAGAGAAAAGTAGGTCGCCGTAAAGGCGAAAAGGTGACTAAATGTCGGTATATTCTACGAATGCGCATAAAAAACCAAAACAAATCACCCGCGAACATCAACAATACCGTGCCCCCCCTTATGCGCCAAAACACTATAAATGCAAGGCAAAACAAACAACGTAAACAGCGTCCCAACCGACATCCCGGTCGCAATCACCATCCCGATATCAAACCGGCTGACCGCCCCGGCCCCGGAGGCCAAAATCAGGGGCACCATGCCAAACACCATGGCCGCCGTGGTCATCAGCACAGGCCGCAGGCGAATCGCGGCGGCCTCCTCGATCGCCTCCCGCACCCCAAGCCCTCGCTCGTCCCGTAGCTGATTGGCAAACTCGACAATAAGAATCCCGTGCTTGGTGATCAGCCCGATCAGGGTCACCAACCCCACCTGGGTATAGATGTTCATGCTCGAAACCCCCAGGAACAACGGCAACAACGCCCCGCAGATCGACAACGGCACCGTTACCAGAATCACCAGCGGATCCCGGAAACTCTCGAACTGCGCCGCCAGCACCAGGAAGATGATTGCGAGCGCCAGGCCGAAGGTCACCCACAACGCACTGCCCTCCTGGACGAACTGCCGCGCCGTCCCGGCATAGTCCAGCGAGAACCCCTCGGGCGCCTCCTCGCGAGCGATGGCGCGCACGGTTTCCAGGGCCTCGCCCATGCTCACCAGCGGCACCCCCTGGATGATCGCCGAGTTCAACTGCTGGAACTGGTTGAGCTGGCGCGGCCGGGCACGGTCGTTGAGGGTGATCAGGGTCGCGAGCGGCAGCAACTGGCCCTGCTCGTTCTTCACGTAGTAGTTGTTCAGCCAGCCAGGATTGGCCCGGTAAGGACGCTCGACCTGGGCGATTACCTTGTAGCTGCGACCCTCCAGGGTGAAGCGGTTGATCTCGGCCTCGCCCAGCAAGGTCGCCAGGGTGCTGCCCAGGGTGTCCATCGACACCCCCATCTGCGCCGCCTTGGCGCGGTCGATGTCGATCACCACCTCGGGTTTATCGAAGGCCAGGTCGATGTCGAGGAAAGCGAACTTGCCCGACGCCTGGGCGCGTTCCTTGACCCGCTGGGCCACCTCCAGCAGGGCTGGGTAGTCACCGGCGGTGTTGATCACCAGTTGGAACGGCAGGCCCTCGCCGGTGCCGGGCAGCGACGGCAGGTTGAAGCCGAAGATCTGCAGCCCGCCAATCTGCTCAAGCTCGGCCTGCACCAGCGGCAACAACTGCATCTGCGTGCGCTCGCGCTCGTTCCAGGGCTTGAGCAGGAAGCCACCGATCCCGCTCTGCACACCGTTGAAACCGTTGATCTGGAACGACGAGTAGTACTCGGGGAAGCGCTTGAAGATCGGCGTGAACTGGTCGGTGTAGGCGTTGAGGTAGTCCAGGTTGGCGGTCTGCGGCGAGCTGCTTATCATGAAGATCACCCCCTGGTCTTCCTCCGGCGCCAGTTCGGTGCGGGTGAACATCAGCAAGGCCGGGATCAGGCACAGAATCAGCACGGCGAACACCAGCACCACCGGGCGGCTGTTCAGGGTGCCGTGCAGCAGGCGCTGGTAGCGCACCTTGAGCGCGTCGAAGATCAGGTCCAGGCGATGGGCCAGGCCGCTGGGGTTCTGCTCGTGGCGCAGCAGCAGGGCGCACATCATCGGTGACAGTGTGAGGGCGACGATGCCGGAAATGACCACCGCCCCGGCCAGGGTCAGGGCAAACTCCTTGAACAGGGCACCGGTCAACCCGGTGAGAAAACCGATGGGCGCGTACACCGCGGCCAAGGTGATGGTCATCGACACCACCGGCAGGGCGATCTCGCGGGCACCTTCCAGGGCTGCGTCGAAGGGCGACTTGCCCTCCTCGATATGACGGTGGATGTTCTCCACCACGACGATCGCGTCGTCCACCACCAGGCCGATGGCCAACACCATGGCCAGCAGCGTCAGCAGGTTCAGCGAGTAGCCCATCATCTGCATGAAAAACAGCACGCCGATCATCGATAGCGGGATGGTCACCACCGGGATCACCACCGAACGCAGGGCGCCGAGGAACAGGAACACCACGACGATGACGATCAGCACCGCTTCGCCGAGGGTCTTGATCACTTCGTCGATGGACGCCTGGATGAACAGGGTGGCGTCGTAGGCGATGGACACCTTGAGGCTGGCGGGCAGCGCCTCTTCGAGCTGCGGCATGATCCGCCGCACCTCCTTGATCACCTCCAGCGGGTTGGCTGCCGGCGTGGCCTTGATGCCGATGTACACCGACGGCGTGCCGTCGAACGAACTGACCGTGTCGTAGTTTTCCGCGCCCATTTCCACCCGCGCCACATCGCCCAGCAACACCCGGCTGTCGCCACTGGTCTTGACCGGCAGGGCGGCAAAGGCCTCGGCGGATTTCAGCTCGGTGGTGGCGTTGATGCTGGTGGCCACGTACTGGCCCTTCACCTCACCGGCGGCGGAGAGGAAGTTGTAGCGGCGCACGGCGTTGGTCACGTCCACCGCCGACAGGCCGAAGCCGGCCAGCTTCACCGGGTCGATCCAGATGCGCATGGCGAACACCTGGTTGCCAAGGATCTCGGCCTCGGCCATGCCGGGCAGCGTGGCCAGCTTGGGCTGGATGACCCGGGACAGGTAGTCGGTGATCTGCGGGTTGCTCATTTCGTCGCTGTAGAAGCTGATGTACATCAGCGCTGAGGCATCGGCGGCCTCCTTGCTCAGCACCGGGTCCTCGGAGTCCTGGGGCAGCTTGTTGCGCACCTCGTTGGCCTTGGCCAGCAACTGGGTGAACAGACGGTCGGTGTCGGCGCCGATTCGCGCATAGACCGAGATCACCGAAAAGTTCTGCCGGCTCACCGAGGTCATGTAGTCGATGCCGTCGGCGCTGGCCAGGCTCTGCTGCAAGGGTTGGGTGATATAGCCCTGGATGGTTTCGGCATTGGCCCCGGGGTAGGCGGTGGTGACGGTAATCAGTGCGTTTTCCATCTGCGGGTACTGGCGGATCTGCAGCTTGTTCCAAGCCTGCAGGCCGAGCAGCAGGATCAGCAGGCTGACCACGCAGGCCAGCACCGGGCGGCGGATGAACGGGTCGGTGAACGCCATGGCCGCCTCCCGTTCACTTCGCGCCGGGCGCGGCGGGCTTGAGGGCGTTGTCGGCGCTGATGCGGATCGCCGCGCCGGGGCTCAGTTTGAGCTGGCCGGCAGTGACCACCTGATCGCCGGCCTGCAGCCCCTTGAGCACCACGACCCAGCCTTCACGGCGCTCGCCCGTCTGCACGGTGAGCTGTTCGGCAATCAGCTTTGGCTGGCCGTTGGCGTCACGCTGGGGCTGGCCGTCCTCGCCCTTTTTCTCGCTGACCCGGTACACCGAATTACCGTAGAGGGTATAGGTGATGGCGTTCTCCGGCACCACCACCAGCGGCTGCGGGTCGGGCAACAGCACTTGAAGGCTCGCGAACATGCCCGGCAGGAGCTTGCCTTCGGGGTTGGCCAGGGTGGCGCGGACCAGCAGGTTGCGGGTGCTTTCCTCGACCTTGGGGTTGATCGCACTGAGGCTGGCGGAGAAGGTCTGGTCGGGGTAGGCGGCCACTTGTGCCAGTACTCGCTGGCCCAGGCTCAGGTGCGGCAGCGCCTGCTCGGGCACATTGAAGTCGACATAGAGGCTGGACAGGTCCTGCAGGGTGGCGATCACCGTACCGCTGGCCAGGTAGGCGCCGACGTCCACCTGACGAATGCCGATGGTGCCGCTGAACGGGGCGCTGATGCTCTTTTTCGCCAGCGAGGCCTTGAGCTGTTCGACCACTGCCTGGTTACGCCGGTACTGGGCGGTCAGGCGGTCGAACTCGCCGCGGGAGATGGCCGAATCGCCGACCAGTTGGCTACCCCGGCCGAAGTCGACCTTGGCCAGCCCCAGGTCGGCCTGCGCAGTGCCGAGCAGGGCGATTTCCTGGTCGCTGTCCAGTTGCAGCAGCAACTGGCCGGCTTTCACTTGTTGCCCGGATTCGAAGTGCAGCGACTTCACGGTACCGGCAACTTCCAGACTCAGTTCCACGCCCTGATAGGCCTTGAGGCTGCCAACCGCTGGCAGGCGCTCCTGCCATTGGCGCCGCTCGGCTTGGGCCGCGGCCACGCTGACCGGCGGCCGGGGCTGCGAGAACATCTGCACCTGCTTGTAGATGGAAAAGGCCTTGATGCCCCCCAGGATCAATACGATCAGCAGGACGACGGCCAACATGATCAGCATGCGGCGGCGCAACATGGTCCGGTTCCCTGGAGGTGGGTTTGTTATTTATCGGGCACGACCTCGGGCGATCCGGCCCACGTGCGGTGAGGGAAAGTATTGTCGGTTTTCTGGAAAAGAGGAGGGACAAACGTGTGCCGGCCAAATCGCGGTGCAAGTCGCATCGGCGCACCGCCGCTCACGCGTCAGGACGTGGGAGCGGCGGTGCGACTTGTACCGCGATAGCTTTTACGACAAATCAGACCAGATGCAGGTGGTTATCCCAGAAGCCTGAAGGCAGGTTCATCGGCTGGCCGATCAGCTCTGCCTTGCGGCAATCGTAGAACCGGCAACGCCCCTGCCCGGAGGTAACGACGAAGCCATCCTTCACCGCCCCGACCCCGGCGCAATCGGGCATCGGTGCATCGAGCTTCACCGCGCCGCTGTCCAGATCCCAGATGAACAGGCGATTGGCCCGTGGCGCGGTCAAGGCCACCAGGCGCAGGTCGCTGTGGATGGCGACGCTGGCGGTGTACTGGGCCATCGACTGCAGCTGGCGCTCCGGCACCGGGAAGGCCTTGAACGGCTCGCCCGGACGCTTGATCGCCAGTAGCTCGGCGGTCTCCTCGGAGCCGCCCATGAACTGCTGGCAGGCGGCGATGGTGCCATCGTCGCCCACCGCCAGGTGGCGCACGCTGTTCATCTGCTGGGCCAGGGTCTCCTTGCTCAACAGGGTGCCGTCGCGCTGCATCAGCACCAGGCTCGGCTCCATGGCGTCGAGGTTCATCTCCACCCGGCTTTCGGCCTCGGTGCGGATACCGCCGTTGGCCACCACCAGGGTTTCGCCATCGGGCAGCCAGGCCACCTCATGGGGGCCGATGCCGTGGGTGGAAAGCTCGCCGCTGTGCACCAGACGTTCGCCTTCGAACCGATAGACGCCCAGCACGCCGCGACCGGGGTCGGTGGTGTCGTTCTCGGTGGTGTACAGCCACTCGCCGTCCTTGTGGATCACCGCATGGCCGTAGAAGTGCCGCTGCGGTTGCGAGGCGAGGGTCTGCAGCAGCCGGCCGTCGCGCAGGTCGACCAGGTAGCTCTCGGTACCGGGGCGGCGCGCGACGAACAAGGCGATCGGCAGCGTCGGGTGGTTGATGATCGCATGGCAACGCTGGGCCACCTGGGTGCTGAACACCTGGGTGCCGTCCAGGCGAAAGCCCACGGCGTAGTGCTTGCCGTCGCCGTCGTCGCGCGCCGACAGCAGCAACGGTTCGCTGCCTTTGCCGCGGAACAGGCTCCAGCCGCCCAGGGTCAGGGCGCTGAGCAACACGCTACCGAGTTTCAGGGCCTGGCGTCGCAGCATGATCAGTCACCGTCGTTGGCATTGAAGCCCAGCTGGATGTTCAACGCCTTGGCCAGCTCGCCTTCGTGCAGGCGGTGGACGACGTTGAGTGCGTCGTAGATCTGGTTGAGGGTCTGCTTGCCGGCGTCGTCGGCCAGCAGTTCGCCCAAGGTCTTCTGGTTGTCGGCCAGCAGCTTGATCGCCGCAGCGTAGGCGTCGTCGATCTTTTGCGCCAGTGCCGCCTGATCCTTGCCCAGCAGGCCGCGCAGGCCCTGGTTGTCGACCCCGACCCAGACCGTCTGGGCGGCCTTGAGCGAGGCTTCCAGGCTCTTGATCGACGAGTGGCTGCGCCAGGCCTCGGCCTGCAGCGGCTGCGCGATCCCCTTGCTCTGGCGGCCCATCGGCGCGCCGAGTTTCTTCTTCAGGGTGTCCAGGGCGGTGACCTGGGCCCGCAGCAGGTCGGCGATCGCCTCGTGGGAGTCGGCGTAGCGCTGGTTGGGGAACTTGGTCATCTGCGACAGCATGCCGTCGGTGCTGTTCCAGCCCTTGAGGATTTCCTCGGCCAGGGCCTTCTGGTGTTCGCCGATGGCCACCAGCAGCGGGCAGTAGCGGGCTTTCTGCTCGGCGCTGGCGATGTCCGGCTTGCTGTCGAACAAGATGTATTCGTAGGCCGACAGGCCACGCACCACCACGCTGGCCTTGCCCAGCGACTCGGCGGTGACCGCCTGTTCGCCGTTGACCAACTGCTCGACCTGGCGGCCGACCAGGTTCTTCTTGTCCGGCCAGAACTGCACCTGCCACGGGCGGTTGCCCTCGGCCAGCGGGCCGACCAGCAATGGCTGCAGTTCGGCCCAGGCCTTCTGGGCGTGGAGGAAGTCGGTGCGGGCGGTCTCCAGGGACTGTTTGCCTTCGCAGTAGGCCAAGGCGCTGGCGGCCAACTGCCGGTCGGCCTCGACCCAGCGGCTGTAGGTCGGCAGGATCACTTGCTTGGCGATGGCAGCGGAGGTCACCGCCTGCGGATCTTGCGGCGAGCAGGCGCCGAGGGCAAGTGCGGCGAGGCTGGTGAACAACAGTTTGGGTCGGAACATGCCCGGCTCCTTGTGCGGTTTAAAGGGAATTCAGGAACGCCAGCAGCGCGGCGCGCTGCTCGGCATTGAAGGTCAACACGTGATCGCGCGCCGCCTGGGCCTCGCCACCGTGCCAGAGCACGGCTTCAAGCAGGTTGCGGGCGCGGCCGTCGTGGAGGAACTGGCTGTGGCCGCTGACGGTCTCGCTCAGGCCGATGCCCCACAGTGGCGGGGTGCGCCAGTCCTGGCCATTGGCGGCGAACTCGGTGCGTTCATCGCTCAGGCCCGGGCCCATGTCGTGAAGCAGCAGGTCGCTGTAGGGACGGATCACCTGGCCGGCCAGTTCCGGTTCGGACGCATCGGCGGCGGTGGTGAACTGCGGGGTGTGGCAGCCCTGGCAGCCGGCCTGGTAGAACAGGTTCTTGCCCGCCAGCACTTCGGGCGTATCCACTTTGCGTCGGGCCGGCACGGCGAGGTTGCGGGTGTAGAAGGTGACCAGGCGCAGGATGTTGTCGCTGACTTCCTTCTCGCCGTCCTGACCGTCACCGTTCGGCGCGGCCAGGCAATCGACCTGCGCGGCGGTGCAATCGTCCTTCGGCATCAGGGTGGTGGTCAGGCCCATGTCGCCGGCAAATGCGTGCACGTTCTGCTGGTTGACGTTGGGTTGCCCGGCCTTCCAGCCGAAGCGGCCGACCACGGTCTTGCCCTGGGCGTCGTCCCATACCCGGTTGGCGCGGCCGCGGATGCCATCGCGGTTGAGGTCGTCCGGGTCTTCGTTGGCCAGCAGGTCGGCTTCGGGGATGGCCTCGAGCAGCCCCAGGCCGATCATCGGCGGGGCGACCCGGGCCGAAAAGCGAGTGTCCGGGTGCAGCGGGCCATAGCCGAGCTGGGTGATCTGCAGCGTCGGGCGGCGCAGTTCGACCTGGTGGCCATCCTTGAAGGTGACGCTGTGCTTGTCGTAGCTCACCCGCACCTTGCCTTCCGGGGCCACGCCGGGGATGGCCATGTCCTGCAGCTGGGTGCCGTAGACCGGCTCGGGAACCACACCCAGGCGTTCGATTTCGCGGGCGTAGTAGGGCTGGTCGGGGATCGACAGGCGCACCAGCATCGACACCGCGTTGCTGTCGCCCGGCTCCGGCGGATGGCCTCGACCGTCGCGCACGTGGCAGTTCTGGCAGGCGTTGGTGTTGAACAATGGGCCGAGGCCATCGCGGGCGGTGGTGGTGGAGGGGGCGATTACCCAGGGATTGCGGAAAAAGCTGTTGCCCACGGCGAAATCCAGGCGCCGCTCGGGCGTCAGGTTGGCCGAGGGCAGCGAATAGGCGTTGCGGTCGCTGCGTTGCACCGTGGCCTTGCCGCCGGAGAGGGCTTCGCCGGGCTCGGCCTGGGTGAAGCGCGGGGCGTCGTCACAGGCGGCGAGGGCGAAGGCCAAGAGCAGGGGGCTTAGGCGGAGCAAGGACATCGAGGATCCTGGGCATGGGCGAAAAACCGGCGTGCAAGCTTATCAGGCTGGGGGTGTTTGAATAAGAGCAATTTGCAATTGCTGGATGAAATCACTGTCAGTTGGCCGTTATCGGCGAGTTCCGTACCTGTAGGAGCAGTGGTGCTGCTGGAAAACAAAAAGGCGGCCCAAGGGCCGCCTCTGCTGAACCGCGACGCTGATCAGAACTCGTGATCGGCGGTATCCGGGTTCAGGTTGTCGATGCCCAGCTTGCCAGCGGCCTGTTCGATCGCGCCGGTCTGTTTGACCAGCGAGGCGATGGCATCACGCACAATCTGGTTGCCGGCGGCGTTGTCGGCGGCGATCAGCTGGTCGTAGTGCTCGCCCTTGAGGGCGTGGTCGACGATCACCTGGATCTTGGCCTCGGTGGCTTCCAAGTCGGCCTTGAGGGTGGCGTCGGTGGCCGGGTCGGCCTTGGCCACCAGTGACGACAGACTCGGGCCGCTCAGCTTGGTGCCGTCGACACGGGTGTACTCGCCCAGGTAGACGTTGCGGATGCCCTTGGCGTCGTAGAAGTGCGAGTAGTGGGTGTTGTCGCTGAAGCAATCGTGCTCGTCTTCCGGCGAGTTGGCTTCCAGCGAGACCTTCATGCGCTCGCCGGCCAGTTCGCCCAGCGACAGGCTGCCCATGCCGAACAGCATCTTGCGCAGGCCGTCGTTGGCCGGCTCGCCTTCGAGGGTGGCGCGGTAATTGTCGGCGACGTTCGGCGCCCAGTTGCCGACCATCTCTTCGAGGTCCTTGACCAGCAGGTCGGTGACCGCTTTCAGGTAGGCGCGGCGACGGTCGTTGTGGCCGCCCGTGGCGCCCTTGCCTTCCAGGTAGTCGGATGCCGGACGGTTGCCCGCGCCAGGGCCGGTGCCATTGAGGTCCTGGCCCCAGAGCAGGAACTCGATGGCGTGGTAGCCGGTGGCGACGTTGGCTTCGGAGCCGCCCAGTTCGTTGAGGGTGGCGAGTTTCTCGGGGGTGATGTCCTTGACATCGATCTTGTCTTCGCCGACCTGGATCTCGGTGTTGGCGATGATGTTGGCGTTGGCCGCCGGGTTGCCCAGGGCGTGCTCGTAGCTCTTGTCGACGTAGTCGATCAGGCCTTCGTCCAGGGGCCAGGCGTTCACCTGGCCTTCCCAGTCGTCGATGATGGTGTTGCCGAAGCGAAACACTTCGCTCTGCAGGTACGGCACGCGCGAGGCGACCCAGGCATCACGGGCGGCTTTCAGGGTCTGCTCGTCGGGCTTGGCCAGGAACGCGTCGACGGCGGTCTGCAGTTGTTTGGCGGTGCTCAGCGAGTCGCTGTACACGGCATGGACCATTTCGGCGTAGTGCTTGACCACAGCCTTGGCGGCCGCCTCATCGACAGCCCCCGGCGCCGCGGCGGTGGTGCTGGCGGCGGCAGGTGCCTGGGCTTGCGGTGCGGCGGCCTTGTCGTCCTTGCCTTCGCCGCAACCGGCGAGAGCGATGGCGATGGCCAGCAGACTGGCGGAGGCCAGAGGCATTCGAATCATTGTTGGTTTCCTGCGTGGTGTGGTTGGACCGTGCGCCGTGGCACGCGAAACCAATACATCATGCGAAAGATTTGCATTTGCTGTAAAGGGGCGGGCGTGCATTTCATGCAAACGCCCGTTCAAGGTGCACCGCCAAGGCTGGCAGGGCTTACAGGGCGGAAACCTGGTTGCGTTGTGCCTGTTTGAGGAAGCTGGTCAGTTCGCGTGCCGACAACGGCTTGCTGTAATGGTAGCCCTGACCCTCGTGGCAGCCCTGGGCGATGATGTAGCTCTCCTGTTCGACGGTTTCCACGCCTTCGGCGATCACCTGCATGCCCAGGCTCTTGCCCAGTTGGATGATGGCGCGAACGATGGTGGCGTCGTCGTCATCGTCAAGCAGGTCCTGAACGAAGCTCTTGTCGATCTTGATCTTGTCCAGCGGCAGCGACTTCAGGTAGCTGAGCGAGGAATAGCCGGTGCCGAAGTCGTCAATGGCGATCAAGGCGCCCGAACGGCGCAGGCTCAGCAGGTGCTGGGCGGCGGTGCTGATGTCTTCCATCAGGCCGGTCTCGGTGACTTCCAGCTCCAGGCTGCGCGGTGGCAGACGGTAGGCCTGCAGCAGGTTGTTGACCACCCGCGGCAGTTCGTTGTGGTGCAGTTGCACCGTGGACAGGTTGACCGCCATGCGCAGCTCGCTGAAGCCCTGGTCGTGCCATTCGCGCAGCTGCCGGCAGGCCTGGTCGAGCACCCATTCACCGATGCCGATGATGCTGCCGTTCTGCTCGGCCAGCGGGATGAACTGGTCGGGCGGGACCATGCCCAGCTCCGGATGCTGCCAGCGTAGCAGCGCTTCTACGCCGACCACACGGTGGTCTCGGTAGCTGATCTGCGGCTGGTACACCAGGTACAGCTGGTTGCGTGACAGGGCCTCGCGCAGGTCTTTTTCCAATTCGCGACGGCGGCGCATCTCGCTGTCGACGCTGGCAATGTAGAACTGATAGCGGTTGCGCGAGCGGGCCTTGGCCAGGGTCATGGTCTGCTCGGCCTTCTGCAGGAGCTTCTCGGTGCTGTCGCCGTCCTCGGGGAACAGGGTGATACCGATGGTGGCGCGCAGGCGGATCTGCTGTTGGTCGAGGTCGAAGGGCGTTTCTAGGTCGTCGAGGATGCTTTGGGCCAGCTCGGCGGCTTCATAGGGTTGCTCGATGTTGGCCTGGACCAGGGCGAACTGGTCGCCGCCCAGGCGAGCCAGGGCGCCGAGCCGCCCGCTGTGGGCGCGCAGGCGGTCGGCCAGGGCCAGCAGCAACTGGTCGCCGACCTGGTAGCTGAACTGCTCGTTGATGCCCTTGAAGTCGTCCAGGCCCACGCACAGCACGGCGACACGGCGCTGCAGGCGGCCGCCGTCCACCAGGATCTTGTCCAGCTGCTGCTGTAACTGCTGGCGGTTGGGCAGGCCGGTGAGGAAGTCGTATTGGGCCATGCGCTGCAGGCTGTTCTCGGCCTCGTGGCGCAGGTGGGTGTTGCGCTCGATGGAGGCCAGCAGTTGGTTGGCGGTGTTGACCCATAGGCCCAGCTCATTGCGCTCGTGGCCCTTGAGTTGCGGAATCTGGTGCTGGCTGGGGCGGTCGGGGTTTATCTGGGTCAGGTGGTCGATGATCTTCGACAGCGGCTTGGTCAGCAGCCAGTGGTACACCAGGTACAACACCAGGCCCATGGCCAGGGCGCGCAGCACGCCGGAGATGAAGATGATCACGGCATTGATCAGGAAGTCCTCGCCGTAGGAGGAGGTGTCGAGGGTGATGCTCAGGTCGCCATAATACTCGCTGTAAGGGCCACGGCCGACCAGTTGCGTGGTGTAGGTGCGCTCCTGGCCGAGGATCAGGTCGGTCAGCCAGCGCATGGACATGTCCTGCAGCGGCCGTGACTTTTCCGCCAGCATGGTTTCGTTGGGGTGGCCGATGGAGGCCATGCGCACCGACTCGTCCTGGAACAGGCCTTCCATCACCTGCATGCCCATTTCCCGGTCGAGGCTGTACACCGCCTGGGTCGATGGGTCGCGGAACATGTCGAGGATGCGCTGGGCATCGTTGTTCACCGCCTGGCGGGTCTTGTAGGCGTCATAGACGATTTGCGCACAGCTGAGTACGACGCCGACAGCCAGCGCCGAGAGCAGTACCACCCTCAGCAGCTTGACCGATAAGCTGTTTCGAAATTCCAGCTTCAATGGGGTTTCCTTAATCCATGCGCATGCCATTATTTTGCCATCAACCATGGCGAGAGACTATCGGCCCGTGACCCCGTCAGGCAACCCGTCCGTTGATGGAAATGCCCTTGGCTCTGTATCGGTCGAGCGGTCATGCGACTTGAGTGCGCTGCGTCAACTTTCCAGATGGTTGATGTTAGCGCGCTATGCGGTCTGAGCAAGAGCGCGCGGATCGGTTGCAAATATTTCTGTCAGGTATGTCGTTGCCGAATGCGACGGCATCCTGCCGGGCAACAAAAAACCCGGCACTCAGGCCGGGTCTTTTGCATTCAAGGCGAACAATCAGGCCTTGAAGGTCTTGCCTTCGAACTGCTCGGCAACGAAGGCCCAGTTGACCAGATTCCAGAAGGCCTCGACGTACTTCGGACGCAGGTTGCGGTAGTCGATGTAGTAGGCGTGTTCCCAGACGTCGCAGGTCAGCAGCGGGGTGTCGCCGCTGGTCAGCGGGCAGCCGGCGCCGATGGTGCTGGCCAGGGCCAGGGAACCGTCGGCCTTCTTCACCAGCCAGCCCCAGCCGGAGCCGAAGGTGCCGACCGAAGTCTTGGTGAACTCTTCCTTGAACTTGTCGAACGAACCGAACGCGGCGGTGATGGCGTCAGCCAGGGCGCCGGTTGGCTGGCCGCCGCCGTTTGGCGACAGGCAGTTCCAGTAGAAGGTGTGGTTCCAGACCTGGGCTGCGTTGTTGAAGATGCCGCCCGAAGAGCTCTTGACGATCTCTTCCAGGGTCTTGCCTTCGAATTCGGTGCCTGGGACCAGGTTGTTCAGGTTCACGACATAGGTGTTGTGGTGCTTGTCGTGGTGAAACTCCAGGGTTTCCTTGGAGATGTGCGGCTGCAGGGCATCGTGGGCGTACGGCAGCGGCGGCAATTCAAAAGCCATGGTGGATCTCCTGATTCAGGTCTGTTTGCGGTTTGCGCCAGGCCTCACGGGTGGCCTGATGAGCGTCGGCGAGTTTGTACTCTTTGCGACGCGAGGGCAGGATCATAGCACCGGCCCGGGCGCTTAACCACGCAACATCTGTGGGGAATAGAGGTTCCAGAGCGGTTGGCGGGGGCCGACAGGCGGACCCTTTCAGGTGATGTGCAATCCCTGTGGGAGCCGGCTTGCCGGCGATGGGCGCGAAGCGGCCCCGTTCTTTTACACTTGTTCACAGCCAGGCGCTGCCATATCTGGCATATACCCTGATCCTGCCTTAAACCCCGATGTCCGCCATGAAACCTTTGCTGTATATCACCCCCTTGCGCGCCTTGCTGTTCGGTCTGACCCTGGCACTGTTCGAATTGCTGACCTACCTCGCCAGCGACGCGGTCATGCCCGCCATGCCGGTGGTGGTCGGCGACCTTCAGGCCAGCACCGAGTACATTCCCCACGCCCTTAACCTCTATCTGCTGGGCGGAGTGCTGCTGCAATGGCTGATCGGCCCGCTGGCGGATCGCTACGGCCGGCGCCCGTTGCTGCTGGGCGGCTGCATCTTCTTCGGCCTGGCGTGCCTGGCGACCTTCTGGGTGCAGGACATCGGCTTGTTCAACCTGTTGCGCCTGTTGCAGGGCATCGGCCTGGGTTTTGTGGTCACAGTCAGTTACCCGGCGCTCAACGAGGCTTTCAGCGAGGCCGACGCGGTGCGCATGATGGCCCTGCTGGCCAATATCGCCCTGTTGTCGCCACTGCTCGGCCCGCTGGTGGGCACCCTGATGCTGCAGTGGCTGGACTGGCGCTGGCTGTTCGTGGCGTTTGCCGCGGGCGCGGTGCTGTGCTGGCTGCTGCTCTACCGGCTGATGCCCGAAACCCTGGGGGTGGAGCGTCGCGACGGTTCGCGCCTGCCGTTCACGCCCATCCACCTGCTGCCATTGCTGGCAGGCTACGGTCAGTTGCTGGGCAATCGGCGCTTTGTGGCCGGCAGTGCGGCGCTGGGGTTGGTGGGGCTGCCGCTGATCGGCTGGATCGGCCTGTCTCCGGTGCTGCTGATCCATGACGAGGGCCTGAGCACCCTGGAATACTCGCTATGGCAGCTGCCGGTGTTCGGCGGGCTGATCCTGGGCAACCTGATCATCAATCGAATCGCTGATCGCTATCCGCTGCCGTCACTGGTGCGCGGGGCCCTGTGGCCATACCTGGCAGGGCTGTCGCTGATGGTTGCGGCGACCTGGTATCGGCCGACGGTGCCCAGCGTGGTGGCCGGCATGTCGCTGTATGCGCTGGGATTGGGCGTGGCCAACGCCGTGCTGTACCGCATGACGCTGTTCTCCAGCGAACAGAGCAAGGGGCTGGTATCGGCGATGCTGGGGATGATCACCATCGCCTTGCTGGGGCTGGGCGGCGCGGTGTTGGCGATGCTCGGCGCGGGTGCGAGCCTGATGCACTTCGCCCTGGCCGCAGGCGTGGCGGGCGCGCTGGCGCTGTGGCCGCTGTGGTTCGTGGTAGGCGGACGTTCGGGGAAAGGGGCTGTGACCCAGTAGAAACATCTCGGGGCAAGTCCGCTCCCACGCAGTCAGTCATTCAGGCTGAATATGTGGGAGCGGGTTTGCCCCGCGATCAGGCCGGAGAAGGCCTAGTTTTGTTCAGCCGCCGGACTCTCCACCGGCACCGGCTTTCCCCGACCCACCTCCTGCCGCCAGTGCAGGGCGATCAGCACAAGCGTCGGCACGCCAAGCAGCGCGGTGATCAGGAAGAAGTCGTGGTAGCCGAACTTCTCCACCATCACCCCGGAATAGCCACCGATCAAACGCGGCAGCAACAGCATGATCGAGCTCAGCAGCGCGTACTGGGTGGCCGAGAACTTCAGGTTGGTCAGGCTCGACAGGTAGGCGACGAAGGCCGATGTGGCCAGCCCCGAACTGAAGTTGTCCAGCGAGATGGTCACCACCAGCATTTCCAGGTTCGGGCCCATGTCGGCCAGCATCAGGAACAGGATGTTGGTCGCCGCCGAGGCCGCGCCGCCGATGAACAGGATCGGCAGGATGCCGAAGCGCACGATCAGCAGGCCACCGGCACCGGCGCCCACCAGGGTCATGATCAGGCCGAAGATTTTGCTGACGCTGGCGATCTGGTCCTTGGTGAAACCCATGTCGATGTAGAACACGTTGGCCATCACGCCCATCACCGTGTCGGACATGCGGTAGGTGGCGATCAGCCCGAGCAGCAGCAGGGCCTGCCAGCGGTAGCGCGTGATGAAGTCGTTGACCGGCGTGAGCACCGGCGCCAGGCCGCGGCGGCCCAGGGACGACAGGCATGCCCAGGTCAGCAGCACATAGAGGATCAGGCGCAGGAAAGCACGGTCTTCGAGCAACAGGTCGAGCATGGACGAGTCGCCGAACACCACGCTGGCCCAGTCGGTGTTGAACAGCTGGGTGAAGCTGGCCGGCACCGAGACCAGCAGGATGATCAGCACGAACACCGAGGCCAGTTGGTGCATCAACCCGTAGCGGGCCGCCGACAGCTGGGTGCGCAGGGGCACCGGCGGTTCGCGCATCACCAAGGTGGTGAACAGCGCGGGCAGCATCAGCACGCCGAACAGCACGTAAGTACCGGTCCAGGCCTCGTGCAGGTAGCTGAACCCGGTGGAACCGAACCACTCGGCGAAGAACAGCGCACCGGCGGTGGCGAGCAGGGCGGCGACCCGGTAGCCGGCCATGTAGCTGGCGGCCAGGGCGGCCTGGCGCTGGTCGTCGGCGATCTCCAGGCGGTAGGCGTCGACGGCGATGTCCTGGGTGGCCGAGGCGAAGGCCACCAGCACCGCCAGGGCGATCAGCCACGACAGGTGTTTCTGCGGGTCGCAGAAGCCCATGCCGACCAGCCCGAGCACCACCAGCACCTGGGACAGCAGCAGCCACGAACGACGACGGCCCATGCCACCGAGCAGCGGCAGGCGCCATTGGTCGAGCAGCGGCGACCAGACCCACTTGAAGGCGTAGGCCAGGCCGATCAGGCTGGCATAGCCGATGGTCTCACGCGCCACACCCGCCTCGCGCAGCCAGACCGAAAGCGTCGAGAACACCAGCATATACGGCAGGCCGGCGGCGAATCCGAGCAGCAAAAGCACCAAAGTTGACGGGCTGGCATAGGCAGCGAGCGCAGCGCGCCAGGTTTTACGGGGCATGGGCCAACATCTGCCTCAAGGTTTGCGAAAACAAAGCGCGCACTCTAACCGCTGTGCTCCATTGGACGCCAGCCATGGCGTGCCATATCCACACGATTATTGGCCACATTCACGCCTTCTGCGCGCAAGCGGGCGCGTTGTTCGTCGCCCGATGGCGTGCCCAGGGCAAGGCTCAGTCGGCCACCGGCACCCAGCACCCGGTGCCAGGGCAGGCGGGTGTCCGCCGGCAGCTGCCCTAGGGTGCGTCCGACCCAGCGCGCCGCGCGGCCGAGGCCGGCCAGTTCGGCCAATTGCCCATAGCTGACCACCTTGCCGGCGGGGACTTGGCCCAGCACCGAGTACAGTGCCATTCGTCGGGCCTCGGCATCCTCCGGCACAGCGGGCGGTGGCGTCGAGGTCAAGGGGTATTTGGCCTGTGAATGAAACCGGGCAGGCGGTCCGGGCAAATGCGAGCGGAACTCATCGGCATGGTCTGGGTCTGTCCTTGCTCAGGTTGTCGGTATCTGGATAATGCCCGGCTTTTTCGTCGAATCGAACCCAAATTGCGCTTATGTCTTCTAGAACCCTGCTTTGCCTCATCGCCGCGTCGCTCTGTACCCCTGTGCTCGCCGACACCGTGTGGATGAAGAACGGTGACCGCCTGAGCGGCAAGATCAAGGTCTTCGACGGCGGCAAGCTGTTGCTGGAGACGCCCTATGGCGGCTCGATCGCTCTGGACTGGAAACAGGTGCAGACACTGGAGAGCGATCGGGAACTGCTGGTCAAGCAGGACGCCTACTCCGGCGAGAAGGCCAAGTCGCTCAAGGCCGCCGAGCCGGGCAAGGTGACTCTGGCCAACGGCGATGCGCCGAAGACCGTCGAGCTGGCCAGCATCGAGCAGATCATGAAGCCGCGACCGCTGGTCGAGGACTTCCTGTGGAAGGGTAATGTCGATGTGGCGATGGACTACAAGCGTGCCGAGACCGACAGCGACGACTACGACGTCAGCTTCAAGACCACCGCCCGCCATGGCCGTTGGCGGCACAACGCCGAGGGCGAGTACAACCGCGAGACCAAGGACGACGTCACCACCACCAACAACTGGAGCGCCGAGTACGCCCTGGACCGCTTCATTACCGAGAAGTGGTTCTGGCAGGGGCGCTTGGAGTACAAGCGCGATCATATCGAGGACCTGGCGCGCCAGCGCACCATCGGTACCGGCCCGGGCTATCAGTTCTGGGATGACGAACTGGGTGCGTTCTCGCTGGGTTCGCTGATCAACCGCACCGATTTCGAGTACCGCGACGGTGGCAAGGACAACTTCTATTCCGCCGCCGTGAAGTGGGACTACAACCGCTACCTGATCGGCAAGAAAGTGGAGTTCTTCACCAATGGCGAATTCGGCAAGCCGCTGGGCGGCGTGGCCGACTACTCGCTGGATGCCGAGATGGGGCTGCGCTACAAGGTGACCGAGTGGGCTTCGCTCAACCTCAAGGCGGAGAAGGACCTGATCAAGGGCACGAGCGACAGCGACCTGGACAAGACTCGCTATACCGCAGGGTTCGGCGTTACCTGGTAAGTCGGCAGCGTGCTTTTGGTGTAGGAGCGGCCTTGTGTCGCGATAGGGCTGCGCAGCGGCCCCAGGATCTCAGCGACTAGGCAGACATTGCCGGGGCCGCGTTGCGGCCCTATCGCGACACAAGGCCGCTCAGGGATATGCGTAGATCTACACGGCAGCAGGCCCAGTGGCAGCGGCGGGTGATAATGCTTATCTTGTCACCCATCCAGTCCGTCGTCAGGAGCCTTTCCAGTGAGTACCAACGCCCTTCGCCCCGCCCGGGAACTGCTGCTCAAGGAGTACCGCGGCGTCCTCTCGACTCACTCCAAGTCCATGCCCGGCTATCCCTTCGGTTCGGTGGTGCCTTACTGCCTGGACGCCGAGGGCCATCCGCTGATCCTCATAAGCCGTATCGCCCAGCACACCCACAACCTGCAGAAAGATCCGAAGTGTTCACTGCTGGTGGGCGAGCGCGACGCCGAGGACGTGCAGGCGGTCGGGCGCCTGACGGTGATGGCCGAGGCGCGCAAGCTGACCGACGAAGCGGCCATCGAGGCTGCCGCGGCCCGCTACTACCGGTACTTCCCTGAATCGGCCAACTACCACAAGGCCCACGACTTCGATTTCTGGGTGCTCGAGCCGGTACGCCACCGCTACATCGGTGGCTTCGGCGCGATCCACTGGCTCGACCAGGTGACCCTGAGCAATCCCTTTGCGGGCAAGGCCGAGGCCAGCATGATCGAGCACATGAATAGCGACCACGCCAATGCCATCGCCCATTACGTCGAACTGACCGACCTGCCGCGCACGGCGCCGGCCGAAATGGTTGGTATCGACAGCGAAGGCATGCATCTGCGTATCGGCCAGGCGGTATACTGGCTGGCGTTCCCGAGCACCTGCAACACGCCGACACATGTCCGTGAAGCCTTGGTTTTTCTGGCCCGCGCTGACCAGTGGCCGGTTGCGGAAAGCGTCGAGGGTTGAAAACAGGCGTCGAGGCATCCATTTGATGGTCTTACAGGAAGATTCTCTTCCGTCGAGGAACCCTTGATGCGTGCTTTTCTACTGCTGTTACTGCTTTTCCCCGTGCTGGAGCTGTTCGTCTTCGTCAAGGTCAGCGCGGCCATCGGTTTCTTCCCGGCGCTGCTGCTGATCATCGCCGGTTCCGCCCTGGGTGTGTTGGTGATGCGCGTTGCCGGCCTGGCCACTGCCCTGCGTGCCCGGGAAAGCCTGCAGCGCGGCGAGTTGCCGGCTGAGGACATGTTCCAGGGCCTGATGCTCACCGTCGGTGGCGGCCTGTTGCTGCTGCCGGGCTTCATCAGCGATGTGCTGGGCCTGCTCTGCCTGCTGCCGTTCACCCGTCGCCTGGTGGCCGGTCGGCTGCGTCGCCGCGCCGAGGAACAGGCTCTGCGCCAGCGCGCGTTCCAGGATGATCCGTTCCAGGCGCAGCCCCGCGATGGCGGCCATCGTCCGAACGTGATCGAGGGCGAGTACGAGCGTCGCGACAAATAACACCGATTTTTCGTGGGCGCGGGCTTGTCCCGCGATGGCCTCTGGGTTGGGCTCATCGCGGGACAGGCCCGCTTCCACGATGACGTTTTGAAAAATTTTCCGCGCAAGCCTTGTAATTGTTTTTAGCGGCCTCATGTATGTGTCACCGCAAGGTTTCTGGTGGCGACACCAGACATGACATAGGTGGTTCGCCCTGTGCGGACCACCCCCGGCAACGCCGGATCGAATCAACCCGCCGGTGTCGACACCGGCCGATGAAAACCACAATTTGGGAGAGATCGACAATGAAGCTTCGTCCTCTGCATGACCGCGTCGTCATCCGTCGCAGCGAAGAAGAATCGAAAACCGCTGGCGGTATCGTCCTGCCGGGTTCGGCCGCTGAAAAACCAAACCGCGGCGAAGTCGTTGCCGTCGGCACCGGTCGTATCCTGGACAACGGCGAAGTACGCGCGCTGGCCGTGAAAGTGGGTGACAAAGTGGTTTTCGGCCCTTACTCGGGCAGCAACACCGTGAAAGTCGACGGCGAAGACCTGCTGGTCATGGCCGAGAACGAAATCCTGGCCGTTATCGAAGCCTGATTTCCCCGACTTCCCGTTACTCCAAAGAATTTCAAGGATTAAACGATCATGGCTGCTAAAGACGTAAAATTCGGCGATTCCGCCCGTAAGAAAATGCTGGTTGGTGTCAACGTTCTGGCTGACGCGGTAAAAGCGACCCTGGGCCCGAAAGGCCGCAACGTGGTCCTGGCCAAGAGCTTCGGCGCGCCGACCATCACCAAGGACGGCGTTTCCGTCGCCAAAGAGATCGAGCTCAAGGACGCCTTCGAGAACATGGGCGCCCAGCTGGTCAAGGAAGTCGCTTCCAAGGCCAACGACGCCGCCGGTGACGGCACCACCACCGCCACCGTCCTGGCCCAGGCCATCGTCAACGAAGGCCTGAAGGCCGTTGCCGCCGGCATGAACCCGATGGACCTCAAGCGCGGTATCGACAAGGCCACCGCCGCCGTCGTCGCCGAGCTGAAGAACCTGTCCAAGCCATGCGCCGATTCCAAGGCCATCGCCCAGGTCGGCACCATCTCCGCCAACTCCGACAACTCCATCGGTGAAATCATCGCCGAAGCCATGGAAAAAGTCGGTAAAGAAGGCGTGATCACCGTCGAAGAAGGTTCGGGCCTGGAAAACGAACTGTCTGTCGTAGAAGGCATGCAGTTCGACCGTGGCTACCTGTCGCCGTACTTCGTCAACAAGCCGGACACCATGGTTGCCGAGCTGGAAGGCGCGCTGCTGCTGCTGGTCGACAAGAAGATCTCCAACATCCGTGAGCTGCTGCCAGTACTGGAAGCCGTTGCCAAGGCCGGTCGTCCGCTGCTGATCGTTGCCGAGGACGTCGAGGGCGAGGCCCTGGCCACCCTGGTGGTCAACAACATGCGTGGCATCGTCAAGGTTGCCGCGGTCAAGGCCCCGGGCTTCGGCGACCGCCGCAAGGCCATGCTGCAGGACATCGCCGTCCTGACCGGCGGTACCGTGATCTCCGAAGAGATTGGTCTGTCCCTGGAAACCGCCACCCTGGAGCACCTGGGTAACGCCAAGCGCGTGATCCTGTCCAAGGAAAACACCACCATCATCGACGGTGCTGGCGAAGAAGCCGACATCCAGGCCCGCGTCACCCAGATCCGTGCCCAGGTTGCCGACACCACTTCGGACTACGACCGTGAGAAGCTGCAAGAGCGTCTGGCCAAGCTGGCTGGCGGTGTTGCCGTGATCAAGGTCGGTGCCGGCACCGAAGTCGAAATGAAAGAGAAGAAAGCCCGCGTCGAAGACGCCCTGCACGCTACCCGTGCAGCCGTCGAAGAAGGCGTGGTGCCTGGCGGTGGTGTTGCCCTGGTTCGCGCCCTGGCTGCCATTGCCAACCTCAAAGGCGACAACGAAGACCAGAACGTCGGTATCGCCCTGCTGCGTCGCGCCGTCGAAGCCCCGCTGCGCCAGATCACTGCCAACGCCGGCGACGAGCCAAGCGTTGTCGCTGACAAGGTCAAGCAAGGTTCGGGCAACTTCGGCTACAACGCCGCTACCGGTGAATACGGCGACATGATCGAGATGGGCATCCTGGACCCAGCCAAGGTCACCCGTTCGGCCCTGCAAGCCGCAGCTTCCATCGGCGGTCTGATGATCACCACCGAAGCCATGGTTGCCGACCTGCCGGAAGACAAGCCAGCTGCTGGCATGCCTGACATGGGCGGCATGGGTGGCATGGGCGGCATGATGTAAGCCAGCCTTACCCCCTGTACCCAGAAAAAGCCCCGCCTAGTGCGGGGCTTTTTCGTTTGTTCTGGCGTCATCGCAAGGATGGGTTTGCCCCGCGATTGTTCATCGAACGGCGCTGTGTTCTGCCACGGGGGCCCTGGCGGCCCCGCTGCGATACAGCACCAGGTAATACGACCCCAGCCCGATCAACCAGCAGAACACCGCCGTCCATACGTTGTGTGACAGGAAGTGCGCGCCCTGCATCATCCGTCCGACCGACAGTCCCGCGCCAGCCACGAGGGCTACCGCGAGCGCCACCCGTGCCAGGCGCGGACGGCGATCGCGCAGCATGAAGAACAGGCCGAACAGGCAGAACCCGGTCGCGGCATGCCCGCCTGGCCAGCACAGTCCGGGCTTGTCGGTCGCAGGGCGTGGCTCCAGCAGCTTGCTGTAGGTCTCCTTGCCGCCGAATTGGGTCAGGCTCCACGGGCATTGCACTTGGGTAACTTTCTTCAGCGGCGTGACGAAGGCCGTCGACAGCCCCAACGCCAGTACCAGGCAGCCGAGTTCACGGCGCCAGCCCGCCAGCCGTTGCCAGACGAAGCTCAGGGCGAAACCGACCACGGCCAGCAGTCCGAAGACGATTACGCCCTGCTTGACCCGGTCATGCAGGATGTTTTCCAGCAGGTAGCTGTGGCGACCGATGAACTGGCCGGCAGCCGGGTCGTAGAACAGGTTGGCCACATCCATGTCCAGCGGCGTCCATTCGAGCAGGATCAAGGCCATGGCGGTAACGAAAGGGATGCCCAGGTACAGCCACGGGTTGATCGGGCGAGGGCGCACGGATGACTGCATGATGACTCCAGAGGGTGGAAAAGACCGTGCATTGTCGGCTGCCCGCTATCCTGTGTGCGTGAATGATCGGTGAAAAAACTGTCAAGTTCGGTGATTTCGAGCCAGGGCATGGCACCATGCGGGCATTGGACGTAAGCTGCGCCTGCCGCGCCCGGCGAAGCGCCGCACAGGAGACCTCGATGCGCATTCTTTTGGTTGAAGACAACCGCGATATTCTGGCCAACCTGGCCGACTACCTTGGCATGAAGGGCTACACCGTCGACTGTGCCCAGGATGGCCTGTCCGGGTTGCACCTGGCCGCGACCGAACACTACGACCTGATCGTGCTCGACATCATGTTGCCGGGCATCGATGGCTATACGCTGTGCAAGCGCCTGCGCGAGGATGCCCGGCGCGACACGCCGGTGATCATGCTCACCGCCCGCGACCAGCTGGACGACCGCCTGCAAGGCTTCCGCTCGGGCGCGGACGACTACCTGCTCAAGCCGTTCGCGCTGTCCGAGCTGGCGGCGCGCATCGAGGCGGTGCTGCGTCGCGCCCAGGGTGGTGGTCGGCGTACCCTGCAGGTCGCCGACCTGAGCTACGACCTCGATACCCTGGAGGTGACTCGTCAGGGGCGCCTGCTCAAGCTCAACCCGGTCGGCCTGAAACTGCTGGCCGTGTTGATGCAGAAGAGCCCCCATGTATTGCGCCGCGAGGTGCTGGAGGAAGCCTTGTGGGGCGACGACTGTCCGGACAGCGACAGCCTGCGCAGTCACGTCCACCAGTTGCGCCAGGTGATCGACAAACCGTTCGACAAACCCCTGCTGCATACCGTCCATGGCGTCGGCTATCGCCTCGCCGAGGGCCGCGATGGAGTTTAAACAGAGCCTTGCCCAGCGCATCATCATCGCTTTCGCGCTGATGAGCGCGCTGGTGGCCGGGGCCTTCGCCTTCGGCATCGTCGCCACGGTGCACCTGGTCGAGGAACGCCTGATCTCGTCGGTGCTTGGCGGTGATCTGCAACGCCTGCTGCGCATGGACAGCGTCAGCGACTGGAGCCATCGGCCACGCCCCGACCAGTTGTTCTATTTCAGCGGCGGGCGCGATGACTTCGAGTTGCCCAAGGACCTGCGCCACCTGGATGCCGGCTTCCACGAGGTGTTTCGCGACCAGCTCTCGTATCATGCCATGGTCGAGATTGTCGACGGTCGGCGTTATGTGCTGCTGCAGGACCAGAGCGATTTCGAGGAGCGCGAGCGGGTGTTGTTCGCCGTGGTCGTGGTCGGCTTCGTGCTCAGCCTGGCCCTTGCGGTGATCCTTGGTTGGTTGCTGGCGCGGCGCGTGATGGCGCCGGTGATCCGCTTGGCGCGCCAGGTCCGCCACCGTGACCAGTTGCTGGGCCTTGCGCCGCCGTTGGCGCCGGACTACGCGGCGGACGAGGTCGGCCAGCTGGCAGTCGCCTTCGACGATACCCTGGGGCGCCTGCGCGATGCCTTGACCCGTGAGCGGCTGTTCACCAGCGACGTCAGCCATGAGCTGCGCACGCCGCTGATGGTCCTGGCGACCTCGTGCGAGTTGCTGATGGAGAACCCCGGCCTTGATGGGCGCGCGCGCAGCCAGGTTGAACGCATCGCCCGGGCGACCGAGGAAATGCGCGAACTGGTGAAGACGTTCCTGATGTTGGCCCGTGCACAGCGCGATGAAGGCGCCATCGCATCGCGGGCAACCTTGCGTGAGGTGGGCGACGACCTGATCGGTGTATGGCGCGACACCATCGAACAGAAGGGCTTGGCGCTTTACTACGAGGGGCGGGTCAGTGCCAGCCCGGTGCTGTACAACGCCACCTTCCTGCAATCGGTGATGGGTAACTTGCTGCGCAACGCGGCGCACTACACTGACAGTGGCTACATTCGCCTGAGTCTCGAGGCCAATGGCTTCTGTGTCGAGGACAGTGGCGTGGGGATTCCGGAGGAGCAGCGCGAGGCGATGTTCCGGCCGTTCGTGCGTGGCGACGAGCGCCGCGGCGAGGGCCTGGGCCTGGGCCTGTCGCTGGTGCAGCGCATCTGTGACGATCAGGGTTGGCGCGTCACCTTGACCGCGACCTTGCCCCATGGTTGCCGCTTCCAGGTCGACCTGAGCCAGGGCACGAAAGTGGTGCAGGACGGTGAAAGCCAGGATGGGCTATTGGATCCCGATTAACCTCCTGTAACACCTGCATTTGGTGCTGACAGATTTTTCACATCGACATGACCTGATTCCAACGCTTGCGTACCTATGGTGAGCGCACTGGAGTCAGGAGATGTCCAATGCGTAGCCCCATCAAACTCGAATTCTCGGACAAGTACGACCGCAATCACGCCCGGGAGTACTTCCTCAAGCACCAGGATGGCCTGGCTCGGCGCTTGTCCCACCAGCGTGACGAGCAGTTGGCCCGCCGTGCCCTGGCGCTGGCCGGTGAGCCTGGCCTGGTGCTCGACCTGCCCTGCGGCGCCGGAAGGTTCTGGCCGCTGCTGGCGGAAAAGGCCAACCGCGTGATCATCGGCGCGGACAATTCAGCGGCGATGATCGAGACAGCCTGCGCGTCACAACCGCCAGAGGTGGTTGCGCGGGTACGGCCCTTGCAGACTTCCGCGTTCGCCATCGACCTTCCGGATAACGCGGTCGACAGCATTTTTTGCATGCGCTTGTTCCACCATATTGGCGATCCGCTCCATCGGAAGAAAATTCTTTCGGAATTTCAAAGGGTTAGCCGAGACAGCGTGATCCTTTCGCTGTGGGTGGATGGCAATTTCAAGGCCTGGCGCCGCCGCAAGCTCGAAGCCAGGCGCAGTGCGCGGACGACGCAGGACGGCTATCAGAACCGCTTCGTGTTACCCGCGGCTACAGTTGAAGAAGAATTTGTGTCAGCAGGATTCAGAATTCAGGAACGACTCGACTTTCTGCCGTTCTATGCCATGTGGCGAGTTTACGTATTGCGCAAGGGGTAACGAGTGATGGCGGTAGCGCAGAATCAGTCCAGGCAGTTTGATTTTTACTGGCAGCAGCAGGGAGAGTGGGTCGAGGAACCCAACCAGCGGCGTGGCGGCGAGAGTGGCGTGCAGCGCCTGAGCGACGGCGAGGGGCATCTGCTGTATGCCAAACGCCAGGTCGGGCACATCTACCGCAGCCTGCTGCATCCGTTCGGGCGCCCCACGGTGTTGCGCGAACTCGATGCACTGAACAGTTTCGAGCAACTGGGCGTCAGGGTACCGCGGATCGTCTATGCCGGGGCCGAGCGGGACGCTGATCATCAGTGGCGGGCCTTGCTGGTCAGCGAGGCGCTCGAGGGTTTCGTCGACCTCGATGCCTGGCATGCCTCCGGGGCCCGTGAGCATTACCCGCAGGCCGTGCATGAGCGCATGCTCAAGGACCTCGCGGACAACCTGGCGCGCATGCACCTGGGGCATTGGCAGCATGGCTGCCTGTACGGCAAGCACGTGTTCGTCAAGGTGGTGGGCGAGGGCGAGTTGGCGCGGGTGGAAGTGGCGTTGCTGGACCTGGAGAAGTGTCGGCGGCGGATCAGTTGCCAGCGTGCGGCCTATAACGACCTGCGGCAGTTGCGACGCCACTCGTCGTTCAACGAGGCGGAATGGCAGACCTTGCTCTACTTTTACCAAATGGCGTTTGGCAGCGCGGTCAAAGGTTTAGAGCAATGAAACTAGAAATCGCTCGAGCTTTATTCCTGGTCGCGGCGTTGGCAGTGACCACGGCGGCGGCGGCGGCCTGGGAGCAGCCGCGGCCCACGGTCTTCAGCAAGGCTGAGGTCGGTGGGGTGTGTCCGTTGCCACGGGTGGCCAAGGTAGAGCAGGGGCGGGCTGAGCCGGATCATGATCTGCTGTTGTTCCTGTTTGGGATGAGGCAGGGGTTGCGGCCGTTTGGTTGACGTGGGTTATGTGGTGAGCGCCGGGGGTTTCTTTATGAATTTCTGGCGTTTGTTTATTTGGGGTTTATGGTTGGTTGATGTTTGTTTTTGAAGAGGGTGTCAGAAATTTTGTGTTCGGGCATAACATGAGTAAGAGGTGCATGTATGCCAACCAAAAAGAAACCCTTGCGTGACCTGCCCAAAATCCCCAA
>NZ_JBLIYX010000015.1:0-145058 GCF_057480955.1 Pseudomonas sp. P65(2024) | reverse complement strand
CTCCGTTCTTGCTCCCGGGAGGACCGCGCTGAACGCCCCATCCTGGGGCGCAGCGCTTGACGGGCATCCATGCCCGTCACCTCCCTACGCAAGAACTCCGCTCGGCCTCCTGAAGTCGCAATTGGCGTTGCCTGAACTATCGCGCGCTTAGAAGCAAGAGCAAGAGCAAGAGCAAGAGCAAGAGCAAGAGCAAGAGCAAGAGCAAGAAATGCGAAGTTATTTGTTTGACCATTAGTTATGTATTGGCTGTTCCGGCCCTTTCGCGGGGCAAGCCCGCTCCTACAGGGTTATATATAACGACGAATATTGCGTGGGAGCGGGCTTGCCCCGCGATACAATCGAGAGATCAATTAAATTTCAACTAGCGACAGCTGCGCCAGTCCAGGCGCCGCTCGTAACTTCGCGACTTCAGGAGGCCGAACGGAGGTCTTGCGCAGGGAGGTGACGGGCATGGATGCCCGTCAAGCGCTGGGGCCCAGGATGGGCCCTGCAGCGCGGTCCTCCCGGGAGCAAGGCCGGATGAATGGAGCGCAGCGTTTTTTGGTTACTTTTGTCCGGCCGGCGCTCCGGGCGTTTGACAAAAAGTGACCCGCCGTAAGGGCGGAAAGGTGAATAAGCGTCGACATCGCAAATGAATGCGCCTACAACTTACAAAACCATCCAACCCAACTAAAACCAACTAAAACCAACTAAAACCAACTAAAACCAACTAAAACCAACTAAAACCAACTCAGGCAGGCAAAACCGGCTCAGGCAACCCCAACCGCCGAGCAACATACAGATCTATCAGATACCGAGCAATCGACCGCCCCGCCGGCAAAGGCGGCAACTCATGCACATTGAACCACCGCGCATCCTCGATCTCATCCGCCTGCATGACAATCTCCCCCCCAGCATACTCGGCATGAAACCCCAGCATCATCGAATGCGGAAACGGCCAGCACTGGCTACCAACGTACTGGATGTTTTTCACCTCCACCGCCACCTCCTCACGCACCTCGCGCACCAGGCAGTCCTCGGCCGACTCCCCAGGCTCCGCGAACCCCGCCAGGGTGCTGTAGACCCCGGTGACGAAGCGCGGCGAACGGGCCAGAAGCACCTCGTCCCCGCGAGTAATCAGCACGATCATGCTCGGTGAAATCCGCGGATAGCTGCGCAAGTCGCAGGGCTGGCAATACATCGCCCGCTCCCAGCGAATCTGCGTCATGGCCTGCCCGCAACTGCCGCAGAAACGGTGCTCGCGAGCCCAGGTACCGATCTGCGCGGCGTAACCGAGCACCTTGTAGGTATCGAAGTCGCCCTCGAGCATGAACCGGCGTAGCCCCTGCCAGTGGCAACCCGGCACCTCACCGGCCCCGCGCAGTTCCAACAGGAACACCGGCTGGCCATCGAAATGGCCGATACCATGCTCGCACAGCACGTCCAGGTCCTGGCGCTTGAGCCAGTCGCGGGGGAACAGCGCGCCGTTGGCGTCCACCAGGAACCCTTCCGGGCTGCGGGCGACGGCCAGCCCCCCGGTGATCTGCGGGTCGAGTACTGCGGTTGTCCAGCGTGCTGACATGGTTCGGGTCCCTTGATGGCGCCCGCCACTGTCCAGTCAGTCGGCGAACGTCGGTTGCTGTTTGCTCATGTGCGCGGCCATGGCCACACGCAGGTCTTCGGACTGCAGCATGGCGGCGTTCCAGGTGGCGATGTACTCCAGGCCATCGTCGATGCGATGGTCACGCATGTAGCTGATCATCTCCTTGGTGCCGGCCACGGCGATCGGCGATTTTGCGGCAATCTCGCGGGCGATGGCAAAGACCCCGTCGAGCAGCGCCGCCTGGTCATCATAGACGCGGTTGACCAGGCCGATGCGCAGCGCCTCCTGGGCGTCGACCCGGCGGCCGGTGTAGGCCAGCTCGCGCATGATGCCGTCGCCGATGATACGCGGCAAACGTTGCAAGGTGCCGACATCGGCGGCCATGCCCATGTCGATCTCCTTGATCGAGAACTGCGCGTCAGCGGCGCAGTAGCGCATGTCGCAGGCCGAAACCATATCGATGGCGCCACCGATGCAGTAGCCCTGGATCGCCGCCAGCACCGGCTTGCGGCAGTTGTCCACGGCGTTGAACGAGCCTTGCAGGCGCAGGATGGTGCGGCGCATCACCCGGGCGTTGCGGCCGACGTCCTTGCCCAGTTGCTGCGCCAGGGTGGCCAGCATCGTCAGGTCGATACCGGAGGAGAAGTGCTTGCCAGCGCCGCTGATGACCACCACGCGCACCGCGTCGGTGTCGTCGATCCATTGGAAGATCTCGACCAGTTCTTCCCAGAAGGCGGCGTTCATCGCGTTGATCTTGTCCGGGCGGTTGATCTGCACGTGGGCGATGTTGTCGGTCAGTTCGACCTTGAACGCGGTGTATTCGGTCACGAGCGGCACTCCTGTGGGAAAAGGGTTCACAACGCCGGATCTTAGCGTACCCGCAAGGCTGCACATGTGCCAAAAGCCGGACTGGATGACTTGCACCCCGAGGCGCGATACGGCACCTTGCGCCACTGCTGAATCAAAAGGATACAAATTCATGTCCCGTTCCCTGACCGGCACCCTCGCCCATGGTTTCCTGGGCCAGTCGCCGCGTTGGTACAAGGCCATCATCTGCCTGTTCCTGGTGCTCAACCCGTTGCTGCTGGCGACCCTTGGCCCGGTGGTTACCGGCTGGGTGCTGGTGATCCAGTTCATCTTCACCCTGGGGATGGCGCTCAAGTGCTACCCGCTAATGCCCGGCGGCCTGCTGCTGGTCGAGGCGCTGCTGCTGCGCATGACCACGCCCGAGGCCCTGTACGAAGAGCTGCAGCACAACTTCCCGGTAATCCTGCTGCTGATGTTCATGGTCGCCGGCATTCACTTCATGAAGGAGCTGCTGCTGTATCTGTTCTCGCGGATCCTGCTGGGGGTGCGTTCCAAGGCGATACTGAGCCTGCTGTTCTGCGTGCTCTCGGCGTTTCTCTCGGCGTTCCTCGACGCCCTGACCGTGACCGCGGTGATCATCAGCGCCGCGGTGGGATTCTATGCGGTGTACCACCGGGTCGCCTCGGGCACCAACCCACGGGAGGAGTCGGCGCTGGACAGCGACCACCAGGTCGAACAACTGCACCGCGACGACCTCGACCAGTTCCGCGCCTTCCTGCGCAGCCTGCTGATGCACGGCGCGGTGGGCACGGCGCTGGGTGGCGTGTGCACCCTGGTAGGCGAGCCGCAGAACCTGCTGATCGGCCATGAAATGGGTTGGCACTTCGCCGACTTCTTTCTCAAGGTCGCGCCGGTGTCGATGCCGGTACTGGCGGCAGGCCTGGTGACCTGCGTGCTGCTGGAGAAGCTGCGCCTGTTCGGCTACGGCACGCTGATGCCCGAGCGTGTGCGCCAGGTACTGGCCGCCTACGCCGCCGAGGACGACGCCGCGCGCACTCCGGCCCAGCGCATCGCCCTGGTGGTGCAAGGCTTGGCCGCGTTGATCCTGATCATCTGCCTGGGCCTGCACATCGCCGAGGTCGGCTTGATCGGCCTGATGGTCATCGTGCTGATCACCGCCTTCACCGGCATCACCGACGAGCACCGCCTGGGCCGCGCGTTCCAGGACGCCATGCCGTTCACCGCGCTGCTGGTGGTGTTCTTCGCCGTGGTCGCGGTGATCCACCAGCAGCAACTGTTCAGCCCACTGATCGCCTGGGTGCTGGCCCTGCCCAGCGAGCAGCAGCCAGGCATGCTGTACCTGGCCAACGGCCTGCTGTCGGCGATCAGCGACAACGTGTTCGTCGCCACCATCTACATCACCGAGGTCAAGCAGGCGTTCGTCAATGGCGCAATGAGCCGCGAGCACTTCGAAACCCTGGCGGTGGCGATCAACACCGGCACCAACCTGCCCAGCGTGGCCACGCCCAATGGCCAGGCGGCGTTCCTGTTCTTGCTGACCTCGGCGATCGCGCCGCTGGTTCGACTGTCCTATGGACGCATGGTGTGGATGGCCTTGCCCTACACCGTGGTCATGGGTGGCCTGGGCTGGTGGGCGGTGACCTACTGGCTGTAGCCGAACCCTCTGCAGGAGTGGCTTTAGCCGCTCCTGCAGGCGACCGCGCCTTTTCCCGTTTTCTCTCCTCCCGCGCCCCCATCCGTCGAGCCCTGACTATCGTTCAGCACTGCTGTCGATTCTCGCCAACCCCGTTCGACTATCCAGCACACCCACCCGAGGAGATTCATCCCATGCGCAAGCTCATCGTCGCCGCCTTCATCACCCTCGACGGCGTCATGCAGGCCCCCGGCGGTCCGCAGGAGGACACCAGCGGCGGCTTCACCCATGGCGGCTGGATCCCGCCGTTGGCCGACGAGGCCTTCGGCCAGGCCATGCAAACCCTGTTCAGCCAACCGTTCGAACTGCTGCTGGGGCGGCGCACCTACGACATCTTCGCCGGGTTCTGGCCAGAAGTCGGGCCCGAGGCGCCGGATCGTCCGTTGGCCGACCTGTTCAATGGCGTGGCCAAGCATGTCGCCACCCACCACCCCGCATCCATCGAGTGGCAAAACAGCCACACGTTGGGTGCCGATGTGACAGGCGCGGTGCGCGCGCTCAAGCAACAGGACGGCCCGGCGCTGCTGACCCAAGGCAGCGGTGAACTGGTACGCCAGCTGCTGGCGGCCGGGCTGGTGGACGAACTGCGCCTGTTGATCCATCCCCTGCTGCTGGGGCGCGGCAAGCGCCTGTTCGGTGACGATGCACAGGCTGCAGCCTTCAAGCTGGTGGAATCGAGCAGCACGCCCAACGGGGTACTGCTGGCGCATTACGTGCGCAGCGGCGAGGTACAGACAGGATCGTTCTGAGCTCGGTCAGTCGAGCAGGCGGGCGATGGCGTTGGCGAAGCCTTGCGGGTCTTCGAGCATCATCAGGTGCCCCGCACGCGGCAGCACGGTATAACTGGCCGCCTGCTCCTCGGCCCAGTGCGGTACATCCCAGCCAGCCCGTGAGTGTTCGCCGGCGACCAAGTGCACCGGTTTCGTGGCGAACAACGTGCGCAGCTCCACCAGGTAACCTGGTAAGCCGGTCACCGCGACCACCGAGCGCGCCATGGCCTGCAGCGTGCCCGCGCCCTGGTGGGCCAGCCACTGGTCCGCCAGGGCCAGGCGCCCAGGATTGGCCACGATGCCGGAGCGGGCCAGCCAAGTAGAGGCATCGTCACGATAACCTAGCAGCAATGCCTCGGCCTCGACTGGGGCCATGCGCGCCACCGATGCCGACCAGAACGCATCCTTCAAGGTGAAGTTGCCCTCGACACTGATCACGCTCGCCACGCTGGCTGGATAGCGCCGGGCGAACAGCATCGCCACCACTCCACCCACGGAGTGGCCGAGCAGGTGCACATAGGGCAAGTTGCGCGCCAGCAGGATCTGCCGCAGGTGCTCGACCTGGGCGTCGATGTCGACCAGCGTCGATGGCGTGTCGTCCAAGCTGCCATAGCCGAGCAGGTCCGGGGCGAACACCTTCCTGGGTCGCAGGGTGCGCTGAAACGTCGGGTGATCCAAGCAGCCGATCAGGCCATTGAGCATTACCACGGGCGTATCCATAGCCTGCCTCGACACTGTGCTTGCGGGACCCGCAGCATGCGACCTGCCACGGTGATTGAACAGCACAATCCCATTGCGCCGCGCCAATGAGCGTTTTCCCGCATGCCCTTGTTATCATCCAGGTTCAACCGGGAGGGAACCGATGCTCGACATTCGCCGTGCCAGCCGCCACGACGCACTGGAAACCTACACCATCCGCCGCCAGGCAATCCTGCACCAGTGCGCCGAGGCTTACGGCGACACGCTGGCCCAGGCCTGGGCCGACGTACCGTTCACCGAGGGCTACGCAGCCCTGGTCGCCGACCATTTCCACCTTGCCTGCGTGGACGGCACGATCGTCGCCACCGGCATGCTCGACCTGCACAGCGGCGAACTGGGCGCACTGTTCGTACTGCCGTCGTTCATGGGCCAGGGCATCGCCCGCAGGATGGTCGAACACCTCGAAGGCATCGCCCGGGCCGAGGGCCTGGAAACGGTCAATCTGGATGCCACCCTCAACGCCGCCGCGTTCTATCGCCGCTGCGGCTACGTCGGCGAGGCACAATCGACCTACCAGTCGCCCTTTGGCCTCGAACTGTCCTGCATCCCCATGCGCAAGGCCATGGTCCGGGTATAAGATCAGAGCCCCCTGCCCCGGAGACCCGTCCCATGCTGCCCAGCGCCCCCTCCCTGCACAGTGCACGCCGCGTCCGCCTGCAGGCCTTGCGCGGGCGGGTCGGCCTGGGGCTGGTGGCCGGGCTTTCGGTGCTGGCCGGCATGACCGATGCCATCGGCCTGCTGGCGTTGGGCGACTTCGTCTCGTTCATGAGCGGCAACACCACGCGCCTGGCGGTGGCCATCAGCCAGGCGGACCTGGCGCTGATCCTGCGTCTGGCCTTGGCGATCCTCGGTTTCGTGCTGGGCAATACCCTGGGTGTCCTGCTGGCCCGGCGCCTAAACCGGCGCGCCGCGCCCTTGCTGCTGATCGTCGCCACCCTGTTGGCCTTCGCCGCGGCCTGGCCGGCGTCGATCACCTTCCCCGCGCTGATCGCAGCCACCCTGGCCATGGGCATGCTCAATGCCGTGGTCGAACAGGTGAACGGCCTGCCGATCGGCCTGACCTACGTCACCGGCGCGTTGTCGCGCTTCGGCCGTGGCCTGGGACGTTGGCTGCTGGGTGAGCGGCGCGATGGCTGGCGAGTGCAACTGGTGCCCTGGAGCGGCATGCTGCTGGGCGCCGCGCTCGGCGCCTGGCTGCAACAGCGGCTTGGCTTGCAGGCGTTGGCGGCCAGTTGCGCCCTGGCCTGCCTGCTGGCGCTGGTGACGGTGTTCATTCCACGGGCCTGGCAACTGGGCTACATGCCGCGCTGAGGACGGACCAGACAGCGCAAGCCCGTAGCGGCAGGATATGCTTATCCTTCAATAGTCACTATCGAGCGCAGCAATTTCCAAAGCGTCACCGTGGCCAATAACCTGAGCTCATCGATTCGACACCCTCGAACCCCAGGCTCACGGAACCGCCCCGATGAACACCACCGCCCGCCACCTCCTCGCTGCCCTGGCCATCGCCGGGCTGAGCGGCTGTGCCAGTCATCCCGAGCAGCGCCCCTATACCGCCGAGGAAACTCGCCAGTTGCAACTCGAAGCGCTGCAACGTCAGGGCCTGAGTCTGGAAGAGTACGAGCAGCGCAAACTGGCGGTGTCGCGCGCCGGCCGCCCGCAGGTGGTGACCGACGCCGCCAGGGCCAGGACCGCAATCAGCGGTTGACCTCGACCTCCTCCAGGAGCGCCAGCAGGTGCTCGTTGAACGACACCGGCCCTTCCTCCACCACGAAATGCCCGCAACCCGGCAGGATTACGCCCTGCAACGCGTCGGCGTGCCCCCGCATCGTCGGCAGCGCACCGAGTCGATCGTCGAGCGCCTGCGCCAGGCTTTGACCCTGCTGCCGAGCAGCCAGGGTTTACACGTTTCTCTGCAGGAGCGCGAGGCCGTTAACCTTGGCCCTGGCAAAGCTGTTAGCCTTGCCCTGTTCAGGTCACCACGGACAGCCCATGGCCAACCACAAGATCGAGATCCGCCGGCGCAACGTCGAGAAGATCCTGCAAGCCGCCGAGCAGGTGTTCGCCGACAAGGGCTACGGCGCCACCTCCATGGGCGATATCGCCGAGCTGGCGCAACTGCCGCGCTCCAACCTGCACTACTACTTCAGCACCAAGGACGAGCTGTACCGCGCCGTGCTGCAGGACCTGCTGGATGTGTGGAAGCAGGACGCCCTGTGCTTCGAGCGCTTCGACGACCCCAGGGTGGTACTGACCAGCTACATCCGCGCCAAGATGGGCCACTCGCGCTCAAGGCCGCTGGGCTCGAAGATCTGGGCCGAGGAGATGCTCCACGGCGCCCCGCTGCTCGGCGCCAGCCTGGACGAAATCCTGGTGCCCTGGGCGCAGCTCAAGCAAGCGAAGATCCGCAGTTGGGTCGAGGAACGCCGCATCCTGCCGGTGGAGCCGTCTGCGCTGCTGTACATGATCTGGGCCGCGACCCAGCACTACGCCGACTTCGGCTACCAGGTCAACCTGCTCAATGGCGGCGAGTCGCTGTCCGACGTGGCGTTCGAGCAAGCGGTGCAGACCGTCACCGGCGTCATCCTGCGCGGTATCGGCCTGGAGCCATGAACTAGCGCCCCAGGCGCTCGCACAGGAAGTCGATGAACACCCGGGTCTTGTGCGGCACATGGCTGCTGTTCGGGTAGACGACGCTGATGGGCTGCGCCGGCAGGCTGTAGTCCGGCAACACGCGCCGCAACCTGCCGGCGTCCAGATCCTCCTCGACCAGCCAGGCAGGCAGCACTGCCACGCCCAGCGCGGCGCAGGCCATCGCCCGGATGGCGTGGGACGCATTGGACTGGTAGACCGCCTTGCCCACCACGCTCGCACTGCCACTGCGCGTTGCGTGCAAGGTCCAACTGGTCGGGCTGCGCAGGTTGCTATTGGCGATCCAGGGTACCTGCGCAAGGTCGGCAGGCTCGGTGATGGCATGGCGAGCGAGAAAGGGCGGTGAGGCCACCAGCAGAATATCGTAGTCAGCCAGCTTGCGACTGCGCAGGTTCGAGTCCATCAGGGCACCGAGGCGCACCACCAGGTCGAGCCGTTCGGCAATCAGGTCGCTCAGCGACGAGTCGGTCTCGTAGCTGATCGACAACGCTGGGTAGCGCTCGGCGAACACCGGGATCAGCGGCAGGATGAAGCGCTCGCCGTACTCCCCGGTGGTACTGATGCGCAGTCGGCCTGATACGCCATTGTGCCGGCGCAGCACACTGTCGAAGGCGCCTTCGACATCGCTGACGATCACCTTGAAGTCTTCGTAGAAACCTTGGCCGGTTTCGGTCAGGGCGATGGAACGGGTGCTGCGCGCCAGCAGCGTCACTCCCAGGGCCTGCTCCAGCGCCTTGACGTGCTGGCTGGCCATGGCTTTGCTGATGCCGAGAAAGTCCGCCGCCTTGGTAAAGGAGCCGAAATCGACCACCGCCAGAAACGTCTGCACCCGGTTGAGCTGGGTGTGGAGGGCCGTGCGCG
Organism: Pseudomonas sp. P65(2024); assembly: GCF_057480955.1. Classification (NCBI taxonomy): domain Bacteria; kingdom Pseudomonadati; phylum Pseudomonadota; class Gammaproteobacteria; order Pseudomonadales; family Pseudomonadaceae; genus Pseudomonas; species Pseudomonas sp. P65(2024). The sequence goes on along the minus strand of NZ_JBLIYX010000015.1, from coordinate 135,913 downwards.
GCATTGTTCACTTCCATCAAACAGAGTTTCAAGGGTAGCGATATCGACGGGGACAGTCCACGGCACCTACGCTGCGCGCCGAAAAGGAGTGGCAATGACGTACCGATATCGCGTGGCAACGATCTTCCTGATGGGCTTCTTCATCGACTGCATCAACCTGTTCATGCCGACCGTGGCGTTGCCGCGGATCACGGACCAGTTCGCCATTGGCAATGCCAGCAGCGCCTGGGTCGGCAACGCCTACATGCTCGGGCTGACCCTGGCCGTGCCGGTGAGCACCTGGCTGGCGAACCACTGGGGCGCGCGGCGCCTGCTGTGCGCCGCGATGCTGGGGTTCAGCGTGGCAGTTTGGGGCTGTGGGGAAGCCGCAAGCTTCGCCGCGCTGATCGCCTGGCGTCTGCTCCAGGGGATGGCCGGTGGCCTGCTGATCCCTGTGGGGCAAGCGCTGACCTTCGAGCGGTTCCAGGGCCCGGAGCGCGCCCGCGTGTCCACCCTGGTGATGGCCGTGGCGCTACTGGCGCCGGCGCTGTCGCCGACCCTCGGCGGGATGATCGTCGACCATGGCCGCTGGCCGTGGGTCTTCCACTGCAACATTCCGCTGGCCCTGCTGACGGCGGCGCTGGCCTGGGCCTGGATTGACCAGACGCCCGGCCCGACAGCCTCCCGCCCGGACTTCAAGGGATTGCTGCTGGTCAGCGCCACCCTCGCCGGCCTGCTGCTGGGTCTGTCGCTGTACGGCGCTGGCCATGGCCTCGCGCTGACCATCGCCTGCCTGCTGGCCAGCGTGTCCTGCGCCCTGCTGTACCGCGCCCACTACCGACGCTCGGCCGGCGGCATCGTCGAACTCAAGCTGCTCGGCAGCCCTCGTCTGCGGGTCTCGATGCAGGTCTACCATGCGATCCCCGGTGTGTTCACTGGGGTCAACCTGCTGAACATCTTCTACCTGCAGGACGTGTTGAAACTGAGCGCCCAGGCCACCGGCCTGTTCATGCTGGTCTATGCCACCGGAGCCTTGGCCGCCATGCTGGTGACCGGCCGCCTGTACAACCGCGTCGGTGCCGTCCGCCTGCTGCTCGGCCTGCTTCTGCACAGCCTGGGTATCAGCCTGCTGATATGGGTCGCCACGCCGACGGATAGCGCCGCGCTGGTCGCGGCCTACGGCCTCATGGGTATCGGCGGCGGCGTCGGCGCCAACACCGCCCAGACGACCGCGCTGCTCGATTTCAGCGGCGAGCGGATGCAGCAGGCCAGCGTACTGTGGAACCTCAATCGACAGATGGCCTTCAGCGTCGGCGCAGCCTTGCTGCTGATGATCTTCAACCTGCTGCTGGTGGACCTGGACGCGTCTTCGGCCTATCGCCTGACCTTTGCCCTGGCCGCGCTGCTGGGGCTGCTGCCATTGTTGGTACTGAACACACTGCCCAAGGAGAACCACGCCCATGCCTGAACACGCGATTGCCCGCGCCGAACGCAGCATTCATCACGTCCACGAACTGATCCAGATGATCTTCACTCGGTCGGCGGCCGAGACCCAGTCGGTGCTCGGCGGCCTGATGGCGGTGTTCGCCGACGATTTCAGCATGGTGGGCACGACAGGCAGGCTAGTGGGCCGCCAGCAGGTCGAGCAGTTGTTCAAGGGGGCCGCAGGCACACGGCCCGGGCTGCAGATCACGGTCGGCGATGTGCAAGTGGTGTGGCAGGCCGGGGTGAATGTGGCGGTGCGCTACAAGGAAACCCACCGCGCGCAGGACGTGACACGGGCACGCTGGTCGCTGGCATTGCTCGAATGCAGCGACCGTGGGGTGGTGTGGCGCTGCCTGCACGAGACGGCGATCCAATAAGCCCTTTCGCGACAATGCTCTCATTCGATCGGTAGAGGCACGTTTGAACTGCAGGCGGCGTCCTGCAACTGGCCAAGCCATCACTGGCCCAGGCTGGCAACCGCCTGCCTGGCGGCAATCTCCTGCCCTGAACGGGCCAGCTCATCCGCCGCCCGCAACCAGCGCTGGCGATCCACCTCGGCCGGCAGCTGCCGTGGCGACTGCAGCAGCACCGCCCAACTGCCCTCCTTGGCCCACGCCGATTCGAAATCATCGAAGGCCATCAACTGCCGTCGATGCATGCCCGAACGCAACAGCACCCGCTGCTTGTAGCGGTCATAGCCGATCAACACGGCGTAGCGCGTCTCGCTCCACCAGGCCGAACCTTCCTGGTAGCGCAGCAGCACCGGATAACCGGCGGCCACCTGCGCGAGCAAGGCGTCCAGGTGCTTGTCCAGCGGGTACACCACCCGGCCATATTCGCGGGCAACCCGGGGGATGCCGGTATCCAGCGATTCGGCGGCCTGGGGCAGGCCCAGCGCCTTGTCGAGCAGGCCCGGGGTAATCGGCGCGCCCTGTTGCGACAGCACCGCGGCCAGGGCCATCGAGCCGCTGTGGTTGGCGTTGCCGCGATAGAACGGCACGCTGCTGATCTCGACCCGCTGCGCCAGGCCCTTGAGCGCGGCAGGCGGCGAGCTTGCGCAACCGGAAAGGGTCGCCACCACCAGGCAGGCGGCCAGCAGGCGACGTGGGCCCAGGGCCCGAAACTTGGAGAGCTTTTGCAACGTGTACACTCGCTTGTTCCGCGGTCAGGCAGGCAGCGCCCGACCAAGAAGCCGATCATAGGACGCTGGCGCCTGCGGGTATAGCCCGGCGCGGGCTTGGAACAAAACAACCCAAGGACTAGACCTTCGGTCAATGGAACGTCACAGGCGACGGGCTAGACTAAAGCTGTGTCTGGATGGCGAGTCTGGCTCGCCAGAGATAAGGAGGCACACATGAGCCTGACAATGGCAATTCTAATGCTGGTCGGCATGTGGCTCAGCGTTGCGGCGGCCATGCTCTGGGGGGTGTTGCGCATCGTGCGCCGGCATTCCCACCCTCATCACCTGCCACCCCATGCACTGGCCAAGGCCCAGCCCATGCGCCGTGTCCGACGCCATGCCGGGGCTCATTGACAGCATCTACACACTTCGAGCCATGAACGACAAGAGGGAGCCCAGGCTCCCTCTTGCTTATTATCATTTGTAGCTTGCGGCTCAGTTGCCCTCGGCCGCCTCACGCTTCAAGCGTGCCCGACGCGCCAGGATGTTGAGGATCTCGATCGCCGTGGAGAACGCCATGGCCGCATACACATAACCTTTCGGCACATGTGCGCCGAAACCTTCGGCGATCAGGGTCATGCCGATCATGATCAGGAAGCCCAGGGCCAGCATCACCACGGTCGGGTTGTCGTTGATGAACTTGGCCAGCGGGTCGGCGGCTACCAGCATCACGATGACGGCGCTGATCACGGCGATGATCATGATCGGCAGGTGCTCGGTCATGCCCACGGCGGTGATGATGCTGTCGATCGAGAAGACGATGTCCAGCAGCAGTATCTGGAAAATCGCCGCGGTGAAGCCGATGGTCACGGTACTGCCAACCTTGGACTCTTCCTTGGCGCCGTGAGGGTCGACGCTTTCATGGATCTCCTTGGTCGCCTTCCACAGCAGGAACAGGCCACCGGCGATGAGGATCATGTCCTTCCACGAGAACGTGTGGCCGAACACCTCGACCACAGGCTCCGTCAGCTGAACGATCCAGGCCACGGTACTGAGCAGCGCCAGGCGCATGACCAGGGCCATGCTGATACCGATACGGCGTGCCTTGGAGCGGTATTGCTCAGGCAGCTTGTTGGTGAGGATGGAGATGAAGATCAGGTTGTCGATGCCAAGCACGACCTCCATGGCCACCAGGGTGGCGAGGGCAACCCAGGCGGTGGGGCTTGCGGCGAGTTCCAGCAAATATTCCATTGGTCAGTCCTGCTCTCAGATGTCCTGGGTGTCTTTCTTGTCGTCTTCGGCCTTGGCCTTCTCGGCATCGCCGCCGATGGCGTCGCTCAGGGCCTGCTGGGCGGCGTCGTTGGTCTTGTCGATGGCCTGCTTGGCGGTTTCGGCGGCCTGGTCGAGCATCTGCTGGGCGGATTTCTCGGCCTGGTCGCAACCGGACATGGCGAGCAGGGCCAGTGCCAGCACCAGCGGTGTACCAATGGATTTGAGTTGTAGCATGGGGTCCTCGCTTGTCGAATGCCGGGCGGCGCGTCATGCGCCTGATGGAATGGCATTCTAGAGGGGCTGAAACATCCGGAAAATTCGTTTTTTCAGCGTGTATACTTCGGTTTTCCCGAACCGAGAAAGGCCATGCTCAACTACCGCCAGCTCCACTATTTCTGGGCCGTGGCCAAAACCGGCAGCATCGCCCGCGCCAGCGAGCAGTTGAACCTCACCCCGCAGACCATCAGCGGTCAGATCAGCCTGTTCGAGCAGACCTGGAACCTCGAGCTGTTCCAGCGCGTCGGCCGCCAGCTGGAGCTGACCGAGACCGGGCGCCAGGCGCTGGTCTACGCTGAACAGATGTTCCAGATCGGCGGCGAGCTGGAGGCCATGCTGCGGGCCGGGCCGCAGGAGCAGATCCTGTTTCGCGTGGGAGTGGCCGACGTGGTGCCCAAGTCCATCGTCTACCGCCTGCTGGCGCCGACCATGGAGCTGGACGAGGTGCTGCGCATCAGCTGCCGCGAGGACAAGCTCGAACGGTTGCTGGCGGACCTGGCGATCCAGCGCCTGGACCTGGTGATCTCCGATAGCCCCATGCCCAGCCACCTGGACATCAAGGGCTACAGCCAGAAACTCGGCGAATGCGGCCTGAGCTTCTTCGCCACGCCCACGCTGGCCGATCGCCTCGACCGGCCCTTCCCCGCCTGCCTGGACGACGCACCGTTGCTGATCCCCGGCCAGGAGACCGTGGTGCGTAGCCGGCTGCTGCGCTGGCTGGCCGAGCAGCAGGTGCAGCCGCGCATCGTCGGCGAGTTCGACGACAGCGCGCTGATGCAGGCCTTCGGCCAGTCGGGCAGCGGCATCTTCGTCGCCCCCAGCGTGATCGCCGAGGAGGTCTGCCGCCAGTACGGCGTGAGGCTGATCGGCCAGACCGAGGCGGTGAACGAGTCGTTCTACGCCATTTCGGTAGAGCGCAAGGTCAAGCACCCGGGGATCCTGGCGATCACCGAGGGCGCGCGGCGGGAGTTGTTTCACTGGTAGATCGGCCGGTGATCGCGGGACAGGCCCGTTGCCACGATATGCCCTGCGGGTCTGTGATAAAGTCGCGCGCTTTCACGTAACTGGATTGCGCTGCACATGACCCCCATCCTCCGCCTCATCAACCGCACCGGCCTGGTGACGCAGATCTGCATCGGCCTGGTGGCCGGCATTCTCCTCGCCCTGCTCGCCCCGGCCGTGGCCCGCGACCTGGCGTTCCTCGGCAAGGTCTTCGTCAGCGCCCTGAAGGCCGTGGCGCCGGTGCTGGTGTTCATCCTGGTGATGGCTTCGATCGCCAACCACCGCCATGGCCAGGAAACCCACATCCGCCCGATCCTCTGGCTGTACCTGCTGGGCACCTTCGCCGCAGCGGTGGTGGCCGTGACGGCAAGCATGCTGTTCCCGTCCAACCTGGCACTGAGCGCCAGCGACGCCACGCTGAGCGCCCCCGGCGGTATCGGCGAGGTGTTGCAGAACCTGCTGCTCAGCGCCGTGGACAACCCGGTCAACGCGCTGCTCAACGCCAACTTCATCGGCGTGCTGACCTGGGCCATCGGCCTGGGCGTGGCCCTGCGCCATGCCAACGACACCACCCGCACCGTGGTCGAGGACCTGTCCAACGGCGTGACCCTGATCGTGCGCGTGGTGATCCGCTTCGCCCCGCTGGGTATCTTCGGCCTGGTCAGCGCCACCCTGGCGCAATCGGGCCTGGACGCGCTGCTCGGCTATCTGCACCTGCTCGGCGTGCTGATCGGCTGCATGCTGTTCGTGGCGCTGGTGATGAACCCGCTGATCGTGTTCTGGAAGATCCGCCGCAACCCCTACCCGCTGACCTTGCTGTGCCTGCGCGAGAGCGGCATCACCGCGTTCTTCACCCGCAGCTCGGCGGCCAACATCCCGGTCAACCTGGCGCTGTCGGAAAAACTCGGCCTGCATGAGGATACCTATTCGGTGTCGATCCCGCTGGGCGCGACCATCAACATGGCCGGCGCGGCGATCACCATCACCGTGCTGACCCTGGCCGCCGTGCACACCCTGGGTATCCCGGTGGACCTACCGACCGCGGTGCTGCTCAGCGTGGTGGCGGCGGTTTGCGCTTGTGGCGCATCAGGCGTGGCCGGCGGCTCGCTGCTGCTGATTCCGCTGGCCTGCAGCCTGTTCGGCATCCCCAGCGAGATCGCCATGCAAGTGGTGGCGGTCGGTTTCATTATCGGCGTGCTGCAGGACTCGGCGGAAACCGCGCTGAACTCCTCCACCGACGTGCTATTCACCGCTGCAGCGTGCCAGGCAATGGAACAACGCGGCGCCTGATCGCGGCGTTACCGCCGGAAATGAAAACGCCGCCATCCCTCAGGGAATGGCGGCGTTTTCATGTGCGGCGCCTGGCGATCAGGCTGGCGCCGAGGTGCGGATCAGGTGATCGAAGGCCGCCAGCGAGGCCTTGGCCCCCTCGCCCACGGCGATGACGATCTGCTTGTACGGCACGGTGGTCACGTCACCGGCGGCGAACACGCCCGGGATGCTGGTCTGGCCCTTGGCGTCGACGATGATCTCGCCACGCGGCGACAGCTCGACCGTGCCCTTGAGCCAATCGGTGTTCGGCAGCAGGCCGATCTGCACGAAGATGCCTTCCAGCGCCAGGTCGTGCGACGCGTCGGTGGTGCGGTCCTTGTAGCGCAGGCCGGTGACCTTTTCGCCATCGCCGACCACCTCGGTGGTCAACGCGCTGGTGATCACCTTGACGTTCGGCAGGCTGTGCAGCTTGCGCTGCAGAACGGCATCGGCGCGCAGCTGGCTGTCGAATTCGATCAGGGTCACCTGGGCGACGACGCCGGCCAGGTCGATGGCCGCTTCCACGCCGGAGTTGCCACCGCCGATCACCGCCACGCGCTTGCCCTTGAACAGCGGGCCGTCGCAGTGCGGGCAGTAGGCCACGCCACGGGCGCGGTATTGCTGCTCACCCGGCACGTTCATCTCACGCCAGCGGGCGCCAGTGGCGAGGATTACGGTCTTGGCCTTGAGCGAGGCGCCGCCGGCCAGGCGTACTTCGTGCAAGCCGCCATCGGTGGCCGGGATCAGCGCTTCGCCGCGCTGCAGGTTCATGATGTCGACGTCGTATTGCTTGACGTGCTCTTCCAGGGCCGTGGCCAGCTTCGGCCCTTCGGTCTCCTGCACCGAGATGAAGTTCTCGATCGCCAGGGTGTCGAGCACCTGGCCACCAAAGCGCTCGGCAGCAACACCGGTGCGAATGCCTTTGCGCGCGGCGTAGATCGCGGCGGCGGCGCCGGCCGGGCCGCCCCCGACCACCAGCACGTCGAAGGCATCCTTGGCGTTGATCTTCTCGGCCTGGCGAGCGCCAGCATTGGTGTCGATCTTGCCGAGGATTTCTTCCAGGCCCATGCGGCCCTGGCCGAACACTTCGCCGTTCAGGTAGATGCTCGGCACCGCCATGACCTTGCGGGCTTCGACTTCATCCTGGAACAGCGCGCCGTCGATGGCGACATGACGCACATTGGGGTTGAGCACCGCCATCAGGTTCAGCGCCTGGACCACGTCCGGGCAGTTCTGGCACGACAGCGAGAAGTAGGTTTCGAAGGTGAACTCGCCTTCCAGCGCCTGGATCTGCTCGATCACTTCGGCGCTGGCCTTGGAGGGGTGGCCGCCGACCTGCAGCAGCGCCAGCACCAGGGAGGTGAATTCGTGCCCCATGGGGATGCCGGCGAAACGCAAGCTGATCTCGGCTCCCGGGCGGTTCAGCGAGAACGAAGGACGACGGGCGTCGTTGCCATCCGCGCTGAAGGTAATGAGGTTCGACAGGCCGGCGATTTCCACCAGCAGGTCGTGCAGTTCGCGGGACTTCGCGCCGTCGTCGAGGGAGGCAACGATCTCGATCGGCTGGGTGACCCGCTCCAGGTAGGTTTTCAGTTGCGATTTAAGCGTGGCGTCCAACATACGGGCGATTCCTTTTTCAAAACTCGGATACAAAAACGCCCAGGCGAGATCGCCCGGGCGTTTTTACGGGGCGGTAACTGCTTCAGCTTTGGCGGCTGTCTACCGCCCGCGATTGGCGCATGATCAAAGGCTTTGCCTTAGATCTTGCCGACCAGGTCCAGCGACGGCGCTAGAGTGGCTTCGCCTTCTTTCCACTTGGCCGGGCAGACTTCGCCTGGGTGAGCGGCAACGTACTGGGCAGCCTTGACCTTGCGCAGCAGCTCGCTGGCGTCACGGCCTACACCACCGTCGTTGATTTCGACGATCTTGATCTGACCTTCCGGGTTGATCACGAAGGTACCGCGATCGGCCAGGCCGGCTTCTTCGATCAGCACGTCGAAGTTGCGCGAGATGACGTGGGTCGGGTCACCGATCAGCGGGTACTTGATCTTGCCGATGGTGTCCGAGGTGTCGTGCCAGGCTTTGTGGGTGAAGTGGGTGTCGGTGGACACACCGTAGATTTCCACGCCCAGTTTCTGGAATTCAGCGTAGTTGTCAGCAAGGTCACCCAGTTCGGTCGGGCAGACAAAGGTGAAGTCGGCCGGGTAGAAGAACACGACGGACCACTTGCCTTTCAGGTCGGCTTCGCTGACCTGGACAAATTCGCCATTGTGGAAAGCAGTGGCGTTGAACGGTTTGACCTGGCTGTTGATGATTGGCATGAGAGACGCTCCTTCATGGGTTGAAATCAGTTGACGGAGAGAATCCTAACCGCTGGTCCCGATGAAGGCTCATTGGCAAAGCTCATGCTGGTGATTGGTTTTGGCTATAAGGCGGGATTATTAATAGAAGGGATTGGGCTGAGCAAAGGATTGCGGGGGCAAAATGCATCGCGGGGCAAGCCCGCCCCCACGCCAGAAGGTTTTCAGGCGTGGGGGCGGGCTTGCCCCGCGATCCGGGATAAACGCGTATCAGCGGGTGACGGTGCGCATGGTCACGAACTCTTCCGCGGCGGTCGGGTGCACGCCGATGGTCTCGTCGAACTGCTGCTTGGTCGCACCTGCCTTCAGGGCGATCCCCAGGCCCTGGATGATCTCGCCGGCATCCGGCCCGACCATGTGGCAGCCCAGCACCTTGTCGGTTTCTGCGTCGACCACCAGCTTCATCAGGGTCTTTTCCTGGATATCGGTGAGGGTCAGCTTCATCGCGCGGAAGCGGCTCTCGAAGATCTGCACCTTGTGCCCGGCGGCCAGCGCCTGCTCCTCGGTCAGGCCCACGGTGCCGATCGGCGGCTGGCTGAATACCGCAGTCGGGATGTTCTGGTAGTCGACCGTGCGGTACTGCTCGGGCTTGAACAGGCGCCGGGCCACGGCCATGCCTTCGGCCAGGGCCACGGGGGTGAGCTGCACACGGCCGATGACGTCGCCAATGGCCAGGATCGACGGTTCGGTGGTCTGGTACTGCTCGTCGACGCGGATGAAGCCGCGCGGGTCCAGTTCGACGCCGGTGTTTTCCAGGCCCAGGTTATCCAGCATCGGCCGGCGCCCGGTGGCGTAGAAGATGCAGTCGGCGACCAGCTCGCGACCGTCCTTGAGGGTGGCCTTGAGGCTACCATCCTCGAGCTTGTCGATGCGCTGGATGTCGGCGTTGAACTCAAGGTCCAGGCCGCGCTTCTCCAGCTCTTCCTTCAGGTGGGTACGCACCGAGCCGTCGAAGCCACGCAGGAACAGCTCGCCGCGGTACAGCAGCGTGGTGTCGGCGCCCAGGCCCTGGAAGATGCCGGCGAACTCCACGGCGATGTAGCCGCCGCCCACCACCAGTACCCGGCGCGGCAGGTCCTTGAGGTAGAAGGCTTCGTTGGAGGTGATCGCCAGCTCCTTGCCGGGGATGTCCGGCACCTGCGGCCAGCCGCCGGTGGCGATGAGGATATGCGCGGCGCTGTAACGCTGGCCCTCGACTTCCACCTCATGGGCGCCGGTCAGGCGCGCATGGCCCTGCAGCAAGGTCACGCCACTGTTGACCAGCAAGTTGCGATAGATGCCGTTGAGGCGCTCGATCTCGCGGTTCTTGTTGGCGATCAGCGTGCCCCAGTCGAAATGCCCCTCTTCCAGGGTCCAGCCGAAGCCCGCGGCCTGTTCCAGTTCGTCGGCGACATGGGCGCCGTACACCAGCAGCTTCTTCGGTACGCACCCGACGTTGACGCAGGTGCCGCCGAGGTAGCGGCTCTCGGCCACCGCCACTTTCGCACCGAACCCCGCGGCGAAACGTGCCGCGCGCACACCGCCGGAACCGGCGCCAATCACGAACAGATCAAAATCGTAGGCCATGTATTCACTCTCCTAGGCAGGCGCCCAGCATAGCGCCGTTGGCCGCCGCAAACAAAAAAGCCACCCGAAGGCGGCTTTTCACACAATACCGGAAACTCAGTAAGCCTTGCCGGTCTTGTAGAAGTTTTCGAAGCAGAAGTTGGTCGCTTCGATGTAACCTTCGGCGCCACCGCAGTCGAAACGCTTGCCCTTGAACTTGTAGGCAATCACACAGCCGTCCTGGGCCTGCTTCATCAATGCGTCGGTGATCTGAATTTCACCGCCCTTGCCAGGTTCGGTTTCCTCGATCAGCTTGAAGATGTCCGGGGTCATGATGTAGCGGCCGATGATCGCCAGGTTCGACGGTGCATCTTCGGGTTTCGGCTTCTCGACCATGTTGCGTACGCGGTACAGGTCGTCACCAATCAGGTCACCGGCGATCACGCCGTACTTGCTGGTTTCCTGCGGGTCGACTTCCATGATCGCCACGATGGTGCAGCGATACTGCTTGTACAGCTTGACCATCTGCTTGAGCACGCCGTCACCTTCGAGGTTGACGCACAGGTCGTCGGCCAGTACCACGGCGAATGGCTCGTCGCCGATCAGCGGACGACCGGTGAGGATCGCGTGGCCCAGGCCTTTCATTTCTGTCTGGCGAGTGTAGGAGAACGAGCACTCGTCGAGCAGTCGGCGGATGCCGACCAGGTATTTTTCCTTGTCGGTACCCTTGATCTGGTTTTCCAGCTCGTAGCTGATGTCGAAGTGGTCTTCCAGGGCGCGCTTGCCACGGCCGGTGACGATGGAGATCTCGTTGAGGCCAGCGTCCAGCGCTTCTTCAACGCCATACTGGATCAGTGGCTTGTTGACCACCGGCAGCATTTCCTTGGGCATGGCTTTGGTAGCGGGCAGGAAGCGGGTGCCGTAACCGGCTGCCGGGAACAAGCATTTCTTGATCATATACGTCCTTAACAAGGGCTTTGCGTACGAAATTCGGCGCAGTCTAATCAGGCGGCGTTCACCTTACAATGCCCCCCGCGCTGGCCGATGCCATCATAGAGATATTCCAGTGTAGATAGTTCCGCCAGGGCGTGAATTTCAGGCGACCGGCAGCGTCATCGCGGGGCAGGCCCGCTCTCGAAGATGCCCCGCGATGACCGTGGCTCAGCCGCCGATCCCCTGCCCGATCAGCACGCCATCGACCTTCTGCCCATACAGGTTGACCCCGTCGTTGGCATGGAACTTCAGCCGGGTCTTCTCGATCGAGCCTTCGACCAGCCGCGGATCCTGCGGTCGCTCATGGCGGTTGATCCACGCGGCCACGTCCCAGGCCTGCTGATCACTCAGGCTGCCAGGCTTGCCCAATGGCATGTTGTACTTGATGAACGACGCCGCGGTATTGATCCGGTGCATGCCGGCGCCCCAATTGTAGGAATCCTTGCCCCACAGCGGCGGCATCACATACTCCCCGGCCACCTTCTGCCCTTCGCCATTGCCACCGTGACAGATCGCGCATTGCTCGTCATACACCTGCTTGCCGCGCTTGAAGTCATAACCACCTTCGGGCCTGGGCACCTCCGGGTAGCCGCGACCGGCGATTTCCACGCCTGTCGGCGCCTGGGTCGACAGCCAGTAGGCGTAAACGCTCAAGGCGGTCATCTGTGGGCTGTCGGCCGCCGGCGGCTTGCCGTTCATGCTGAAGGTGAAGCAGCCCTGGATGCGCTCGGCGAAGGTGTTGACCTTGTCGTTCTTCTTGCGATACGCCGGGTACATTGGGTAGGCGCCCCACAATGGCGCGGAATGTGGCATACGTCCCTGGTCGAGGTGGCAGTTACTGCAGTTCATGCCGTTGCCGACCGCGTCGGGCATCAATCGTCGCGTATCGACGAACAGCGCGTGGCCTTCACGGATCATCTTGCCGAAGGCGTTATCCGGGATCGCGCTTTCCGCCGGCGGCACGAACTGCGGGGCGGCCTGCACGCCCGGGACCTTGAGCTGGGACTGGTCTTCCATGGCGATGGGGGCGGCTTGGGCAGTGCCCATGGCCAGCAGCAGGGTTGGCATCAGGACTTTCATGGCTTGACCTCCTGGCTGGCCGGTTGGGCAAAGTAGTCAGCGACCGCCTTGACCTCGGCATCGGTCATCGCCTTGGCCACGTTGACCATCAACTGGTTGGGGTCATTGCTGCGGCTGCCATCGCGCCAGGCATTGAGTTGCGCCACCAGGTAAGCGGCGGGCTGCCCGGCCAGCGGCGGGAAGTGCTCGCCGACGCCGCTGCCGCCCGGGCCATGACACTGCACGCAACCGGGGATCAGCCGGCTCCAGTCGCCGTAGATGGCCAGGCGGGCCACCGGATCGTTGGCGATCTGCTGGCGACGCGTGCCCGCCGCGGCATCGGCAGGCAGCTTGGCCAGATAGGTGCTGACCGCCTCGATTTCGGCATCGTCCAGGGCCTTGGCCAGCGGCTCCATCACTGGCTGCTTGCGGCTGGCGCTGCGAAAGTCGTGCAACTGCTTGCTGAGATAGCCGGCAGGCAGGCCGGCGAGACGGGGAAAGCCGGCGGCGGCGATACCCTTGCCGTCCGGGCCATGACAGCCCAGGCAGGCCATGGCGGCGGGGTTCTGCCCGCCCTGGTTGAAGATTTTCTGGCCATCGGCAGCGTGCGCCGAGGGCCAGGCCAAGATCAGCAGGCTGCCGATCACGACATGGCTCAGGGGTTTCATCACGGAGGCTCCATTTCCTTGTTATAAGCTTAGGCTCAAACGATATAAGCCCAGAAATACTAGGCCTAATCCCCGACGTGCGACAACGCGTCACCGGGAAGGAAAGTGGCAAACCGCCAGCTAATCGCCGATTAACTGAGCTGGATCAAGAACCGGAGATGCACTGGGTCGCCGAAGTACGCACATCACCCAGGCGCAGCGGGAAGTTGTTCAGCCGTTCATACACCTTGATCGCGCTGCCGCTGCCGCGCTTGTCGATATCGAGCAGCGCCGCAGGACCGACACCGGCCGACACCTTCTGCGGCACGGTCAGGCGCAGGCCATCGCCCCGTACCTCTTCCTGCAAGGGATCACGCGTGTCGGCCAGCTTGCGCTTCACGCAATCGGCATATTCGCGCGGCGTCTTGCCGGAGATCACATCCAGCGTCGCGTGGGACTGCTCGAGTTCCGTTACGCTGACACAGCCCCCCAAGGCCAACGATACCGCCGCTAACACCCATTTCATCTACATCGTCTCCAGCATCTGCAAAGTCATCCTCTGACCACATCCAGGCGGTTTTGCTCCCACGTCTGGCAGAAATCTCCTTGGCTTGGCCAGCCCGGGCGCAAGTGTAACCTCACATCGTGGTATCTTTCGCGTTTGCTGAACCAATCCTTGCGGAGCTCCCCATGAAATTCGTACACCAGCGCGAGCACCTGAATGAAGACGACATCGTCGTCATCGAGTGCTCCCAGCGCTGCAATATCCGCCTGATGAACGACGCCAACTTCCGCAGCTTCAAGAATGGCGGGCGCCACACCTACCACGGCGGCCACTTCGAGCGTTTCCCGGCGAAGATCACCGTGCCGAGCACTGGCTTCTGGAACATCACCATCGACACCGTGACCACTCGCCCGATCTCGGTGACGCGCAAGCCGGCCCTCAGCCACAAGATCAAGATCGTCCGTCGCTCGTCGTCGAAACTCGGATAACACTTGGATAGCCGCATGACCCAGACCATCAAATATGTGATCAAGTACAAGCTCGACGGCGAGCGCCGCTGGGACTTCGCCCAGATGCCCGACGCCTCCCTCGAGCAGGCGCAGCAAGCGCTGCGCAAGATCCACGGCGACGACGTCGACAAGATCAGCGACATCCAGGTCAGCAAGGCCTTGTAACCACGCAGCACGCCCCGCACTCAAGGAGTCGTCCATGAGCACCCGGCAAGACCGTCGCATCCTCGACCTGCTGAGTATCGAGCTGCCCATTCTCCAGGCGCCCATGGCCGGCGCCAGCGGTTCGGCCATGGCCATTGCCGTCGGCAACGCCGGCGGCCTCGGCGCCCTGCCCTGCGCCATGCTCACCGCCGAGCAGGTGCGCGGCGAGATCGAGGCCTTTCGCGCCGCCTGCCGGGGCCCGCTCAACCTGAACTTCTTCTGCCACCAACCGCCGCCGCCGGACCCCGAGCGCGACGCCCGCTGGAAGCAGGCGCTCAAGCCCTACTACGAGGAAGTCGGCGCGGACTTCGAGGCGCCGACGCCGGTGTCCAATCGCGCGCCCTTCGACGAACAGAGCTGTCAGCTGGTGGAGGAACTGCGCCCGGAGGTGGTCAGTTTCCACTTCGGCCTGCCGGCGCCCGAACTGCTGCGAAGGGTCAAGGCAGCCGGGGCCAAGGTGCTGTCCAGCGCCACCACGGTGGAGGAAGCGCGGTGGCTTGAACAGCATGGCTGCGACGCGATCATCGCCATGGGCTACGAGGCCGGCGGCCATCGTGGCATGTTCCTCGACAGCGACATCAACAGCCAGATCGGCACCTTCGCCCTGGTGCCCCAGGTTGTGGATGCCGTGCAGTTGCCGGTGATCGCGGCGGGTGGTGTCGGCGACCATCGCGGCCTGGTCGCCGCCCTGGCCCTGGGCGCCTCGGCGGTGCAGGTCGGTACTGCGTACCTGTTCTGCCCAGAGGCCAAGGTGTCCCCGGCGCACCGCCGCGCCCTGGACAGCGCGTCCGCCAACGATACAGCGCTGACCAACCTGTTCACCGGCCGCCCGGCGCGTGGCATCAACAACCGCCTGATGCGCGAGCTGGGGCCGATGAGCGCCCTCGCCCCGCGCTTCCCGCTGGCCGGCGGCGCGCTGATGCCACTGCGGGCGATCACCGACCCGCAGGGCAACGCCGATTTCAGCAACCTGTGGTCCGGACAGGCGCTGCGCCTTGGGCGTCACATGCCGGCGGGTGAGCTGACCCGAGTCATTGCCGGGCGGCCAACAAAAAGCTGACCAATAGATCAAGAAACTTTCAGGCACCCTCTTCCCGACGGATGGCGTATCGCTATATAGTTCAAGCCATAACGATAATCCGCCGCCCCTAGGAGCCGTCTACATGCGTATTCGTCTGCCCCACCTGGCCTTAAGTGCCCTGGCCACCCTGATCGCCGTCAACGCCGCCCAGGCCGATGAAGTCCATGTCGCCGTAGCGGCCAACTTTACAGCGCCCATCCAGGCCATCGCCAAGGACTTCGAGAAGGACACCGGCCACAAGCTGGTCGCCGCCTACGGCGCTACCGGCCAGTTCTACGCACAAATCAAGAATGGCGCGCCGTTCGAAGTGTTCCTCGCCGCCGACGACAGTACCCCGGCCAAGCTCGAGCAGGAAAAGGAAATCGTCGCGGGCTCACGCTTCACCTACGCCATCGGCACCCTGGCGCTGTGGTCGGCCAAGCCGGGCTACGTCGACGCCAAGGGCGACGTGCTGAAGAAGAACGAATACAAGCACCTGTCCATTGCCAACCCCAAGGCCGCGCCCTATGGCCTGGCCGCCACCCAGGTGCTGGACAAGCTCAAGCTGACCGAAGCCACCAAGGCGAAGATCGTCGAAGGTCAGAACATCACCCAGGCCTTCCAGTTCGTTTCCACCGGCAATGCCGAGCTGGGCTTCGTCGCCCTGTCGCAGATCTACAAGGATGGCAAGGTCAGCGAAGGCTCCGCCTGGATCGTGCCCGCCGAGCTGCATGACCCGATCCGCCAGGACGCGGTGATTCTCAACAAAGGCAAGGACAACCCGGCCGCCAAGGCCCTGGTCGACTACCTAAAGGGTCCAAAGGCCGCCGCGGTGATCAAGTCCTACGGCTATGAGCTCTGATGCCGCTCGACGCCGGTGACCTGAGCGCGATCTGGCTGACCATCAAGCTGGCCAGCCTGACCACCGCCATTCTCCTGGTGCTGGGCACGCCCATCGCCTGGTGGCTGGCGCGCACACGCTCCTGGCTGCGCGGACCGATCGGCGCGGTGGTGGCCCTACCGCTGGTGCTGCCACCGACCGTGATCGGCTTTTACCTGCTGCTGGCCCTCGGCCCCCATGGCTGGATAGGCCAGGCCACCCAGGCCCTGGGCCTGGGCAGCGTGGTGTTCAGCTTCACCGGGCTGGTGATCGGCTCGGTGGTGTACTCCATGCCCTTCGTGGTGCAGCCCTTGCAGAACGCCTTCGGCGCCATCGGCCAGCGCCCGCTGGAGGTGGCCGCCACCCTGCGGGCCAGCCCGTGGGATACCTTCATCCATGTGGTGCTGCCGCTGGCGCGCCCCGGCTTCATCACCGCCAGCATTCTTGGCTTCGCCCACACCGTGGGCGAGTTCGGCGTGGTGCTGATGATCGGCGGCAATATTCCCGACAAGACCCGGGTGGTCTCGGTGCAGATCTTCGATCATGTCGAAGCCATGGAATACAGCCAGGCGCACTGGCTGGCCGGAGCCATGCTGGTGTTCTCGTTCCTGGTGCTGCTGATGCTCTATGCAGGCCGTCGCAGCAAGGCCGGCTGGAGCTGACATGAGTACATCGATACAGGCGCGTCTGAAACTGGCGCGTGACGACTTCACCCTGGACGTCGACCTGAACCTGCCCGGGCGCGGCATCAGCGCCCTGTTCGGCCATTCCGGCTCGGGCAAGACCTCGTGCCTGCGTTGCCTGGCCGGCCTGGAGCGGGCCGCCAGCGCCTACATCGAGGTCAATGGCGAGGTCTGGGAAGACAGCGCGCGCGGGCACTTCATCCCGCCACACCAGCGGCCAGTAGGGTACGTGTTCCAGGAGGCCAGCCTGTTCCCGCACCTGTCGGTGCGCGGCAACCTCGAGTTCGGCTGGCGCCGCATCGCCCCCGAGGCGCGCAAGATCAGCCAGGAGCAGGCCTGCCAACTGCTGGGCATCGGCCACCTGCTGGCACGCAAGCCGGCGACCCTGTCCGGTGGCGAGGCGCAGCGGGTCGGTATCGCCCGAGCCCTGCTCAGCAGCCCACGGCTGCTGCTGATGGACGAACCCCTGGCCGCGCTGGACAGCGCGCGCAAGCGGGAAATCCTGCCGTACCTGGAACGCCTGCACGACGAACTGGACATTCCGCTGATCTACGTCAGCCATGCCCAGGACGAAGTGGCGCGCCTGGCCGACCACCTGGTCCTGCTCGAACAGGGCAAGGCCGTGGCCAGCGGGCCGATCGGCCAGACCCTGGCGCGCCTCGACCTGCCGCTGGCCCAGGGCGAGGATGCCGGCGTGGTGCTCGAAGGCGTGGTGGTAGGTCACGATCCGCATTACCAGCTGTTCGAGCTACGCCTGCCCGGCAGTGACGGCCAGCGCTTGCGCATCGCCCACCCGGGGCTGCACATGGGCAGCACCCTGCGGCTCAAGGTCCAGGCCCGGGATGTCAGCCTGGCACTGACCGCCGACAGCGCCTCGAGCATCCTCAATCGCCTGCCGGTGCGAGTCCGCGAATGCCGCCCGGCGGACAACCCCGCCCATGTGCTGGTCAGCCTGGACGCCGCCGGCAACGCCCTGCTGGCGCGCATCACCCGCTATTCGGCGGATCAGCTCGCGGTGCAGCCGGGCCAGACCCTCTGGGCGCAGATCAAGTCGGTAGCGCTGCTGGGCTGAGCAATGACGCAACCGGCGCTGTCCATTGCAGCAAGAGTGCCCTTCATGGACCGCCCCCATGCCCGACTGCCCGCTCCCTGCCGCCCTGCACTACGTCGATGACAGCCAGCCCGGCTTGACCCGGCGGCGCTGGCGCGATCGCTTTCATTATTTCGACGCAAGCAACCAGCGTGTCCGCGATGCCGACACACTGGCGCGCATCGCAGCCCTGGTGATCCCGCCGGCCTACACCGATGTGTGGATCTGTGCCGATCCACAGGGCCACCTGCAGGCCACCGGCCGGGATGCCCGGGGGCGCAAGCAGTACCGCTACCACACGCAATGGCGCGAGCTGCGCGACCAGCACAAGTACGGGCGCATGCTGGCCTTCGCCGAAGCGCTGCCGAAGCTGCGCAAGCAACTGGATGCGCACCTGGCCTGCCCGGGGCTGGGCCGGGAGAAGGTCATGGCGCTGGTGATCAGCCTGCTCGACAGTACGCTGATCCGCATCGGCAACCGCCAATACCTGCGCGCCAATCGCTCCTACGGACTGACCACGCTCAACACCCGCCATGTGCAGGTCAAGGGTAGCCAAATTCGCTTTCAGTTCCGTGGCAAGCGCGGAGTCGAGCACAACGTCACCCTGACCGACCGGCGCCTGGCCGGGCTGGTCAAGCGCTGCATGGAATTGCCCGGCCAAGCCTTGTTCCAGTACCTGGACGAACAGGGCCAGCGCCATGGCATCGGCTCGACCGAGGTCAACCAGTTTCTCCAGCAACTGACCGGCGCCGACTTCACCGCCAAGGACTACCGCACCTGGGCCGGCAGCAGCCTTGCCCTGAGCCTGCTGCGGCCACTGGCCTGGGAACCTGACAGCGAGGCCAGGCGCCAGGTCGCCGACACCGTCCGCCAGGTGGCGGCGCGACTGGGCAACACGCCAGCGGTGTGCCGACGCTGCTACATCCACCCTGCCGTACTCGAACACTTCCAACTCGGACGCCTGGCGGACCTGCCCCGCGCGCGGGCACGCAAGGGCCTGGAACTCGAGGAAGTGTCACTGCTGCGCTTTCTCCAGGCGCTTGCGCGCCAAAACGATCATTGACCCCAACTATTTAGTTCATCGAGCAGAGAAATTTCCCATATGGACCCAAGCACCCTATCCTTGCCACTGAGCACCTTGGCCAGCGGAATGCGTAGCACCCCCACTGGCACCTGCAACTAAAGATCGATAACAGAATTTGTCTGTCGGGGAATTACTATCCGCCGAAAGCGTCTTTAATGAGAAGGAAGAGGGACAGGCTCCCACCGCAGACCATCAGGCTCGGCGGTTTTCTACATCACCAAGGAGAAATACATGCTGATACTCACACGCAAGGTTGGCGAAAGCATCGTCATCGACGATGACATCAAAGTCACCATTCTGGGCGTCAAGGGGATGCAGGTGAGGATCGGTATCGATGCACCGAAGGATGTCCAGGTGCACCGTGAAGAGATCTACAAGCGGATCCAGGCCGGCAGCCCGGCGCCGGAAAAAAGCAACGACGAGTAACCCCAAGCCAACCGCATCATGCCGCAAGGATGCGCCTGATCGATTGCCCGCCCATGCGGGGAGCCTCTTGCGAACCTCAGGCGCCAAGCAGTTCGCGTACCGTGGCGATCATTCGGTCCATGTCGAAGGGTTTGTCGAACACCGCCGCGAACCTTCCGGGGCAGGCCCGGCCCTGGCTGGCCTGGGCACCGCTCATGAGGATCACCGGCAGGTCCGTCAGCAGCAGTTCGTCACGAATCGCATTCAACAGTTCCTCGCCATTGAGCACCGGCATCATGTAGTCGGTGATCACCAGGTCCACGCGCTTTTCTCTCAAGGCCTCCAGCGCCTTGCGCCCATTGCTGGCCTTTTCCACCAGGTAACCCTCATCCTCCAGAGCGAATCCCAGGATATCGGCGATCAGGTACTCGTCGTCGACGATCAGGATGCTGCTCATCCCATCAGCGGTCTCCTGGCGATGTCGCCGAGCCACTGAGCACGCCGCTGGCGCCATCGAATGCCCGCGCCAGGTTGATGCCTGTCGGCCCCAGATTCAATGCCTGCAAGGCCGGATCGTGGTCGCTGTCACGCACCTTGATGATCGACAGGGCGCGATGCAGTTGTGCGTCGAGCTCGGCGAAGCGCATGAGGATCAGGTTGTCGACGATGCTCGACAGGTCCGGAGCCGGCGCAGTGATCTCCGCACCGAAGATGTCGCGCATCTCCCAGGTCAGCAGCACCGTGACGCCACGGGCACGCAGCTCGCCGGTCAGCGCGCGGAAGAACGCATTCAGGCGGGCGGGCTCTAGCGCCAAACGGCCGAAGGCGCCCAGGCTGTCGATCACCACGCGTCGCGCGCCCAATGCCTCGACCTGCGCCAGCAGGCGCGCGCCGAGTTGATCCAGCAGGCCTTCGGTGGTCGGCTGCCAACTCAGTTGCACCGCCCCCTCGCGCTCCAGCGCAGGCAAGTCGTAGCCCAGAGCGGACGCTTTCAGGCGCAGTCGCGCCGGCGTCTCGTAAAATCCAAAATGCAGACCCGGTGCGGCCCTCGTCGAGGCGGCGAGAAACGCGATGCCCAAAGCCGTCTTGCCCACGCCGGATGGCCCCATCAGCAAGCTCACCGAGGCTTCGGCCAGCCCGCCACCGAGCATGCCGTCCAGGTCGGCGACCCCGGTGGCGACCCGCGCCAGGGTTTGCGCACCCTGCTGGCTGGGGCGGCTGTAGAGCGCTTCAAGGCGCGGATAGACCTGCAACCCCGACTCATCGATCTGGCATTCGTGGCGACCAGACAGCGCGCCGCTGCCGCGGGTCTTGCGCAACTGGACATGCCGCACCGCGGTACTGCCGACCAGGTGTTCGCCCAGCTCTATCACGCCGTCGACCATGGTGTGCTCGGGACTGCCCTCCTCAAGCCGGGCACTGGTCAGCAGCAGCACCGTGCAACCGGCGAACGCCGCATGCCCCTGCAGCTCGGAGACGAACTTCTTGGTATCCAGGCTGGTTTCCGCCCGTGAGCGGGCGTTGAGCAGGCCATCGACGACCAGCAAGGTGGCCTGCTGCCGCGCAATCTCTTGACGCAACAGCCTGACTACCGCATCCAGGCCATCCTGCTCGAGGGTATCGAAGGCGCTGACGAACTGGATGCTGTCACCGACCAGCGCCGGGTCGAAGAAGCTCAGCGTCGACAGGTACTGGAACAAGCGCTCATGAGACTCGCTGAGCAGGGTCGCCACCAGCACCCGGCCACCGTCGCGCACATGGTTGCAGGCCAGCTGGTTGGCGAGGATGGTCTTGCCCGAGCCCGGGTGGCCCTGGACGATGTAGGACGCACCGACCACCAGCCCGCCCTTGAGCAGCGCATCAAGCCCTTCGATGCCGGTGGCCAGTCGCTTGAGTTGCTCTACCATGATGGTCTATCCGTCGCTCGATGGGGTATCGTCGCCCATTCGGGCGGGTAGGTACAAGCTCATGCAGGTGCCTTCACCGGGGCGGCTGGACACGCTGATCGCGCCATCACTCTGACGAGCGAAACCATAGGCCTGGCTCAGGCCGAGACCGGTGCCCTTGCCGAAGGCCTTGGTAGTGAAGAACGGCTCGAAGATGCGCGGCAACACCTGGGGGTCGATACCCTGCCCGTCATCACGCACATCGAAGCGCACGAAGCGCCCATGCAGCCCCTCCACCTCGCCGGCCAGGCGGACGCTTTCGGCCGTCAGGTGGATCTGCCCCGTCGTCGCGATCGCATCGCGGGCATTGAACACCAGGTTGAGCAGGACCATCTGCAACTGCCCGGCGTCCACCTCGATCAGCGGCAGGTCCGGCTGCACCTGCAGCAGCAGTTCGATGTCCCTGGGCAACGCGTGCTCCGCCAGCCCGCGAGTGGTGTCGATCACCTGGGCTGGCGCGATGCTGGTGACATTCAGTTGCCGATGCCGGGCAAAACTGAGCAGTTGCTGGGTAAGTTGGGTACCGCGCTGCCCGGCGTCGAGAATATGCTCGAGCAGGCGCCGCACGCGTGCCGGATCCTGGTTGCCAGAGGCCAGCCGGGCAGAACTGATGATGATCGTCAGCAGGTTGTTGAAATCGTGGGCCAGGCCTCCGGTCAGTTGTCCCAAGGCTTCGAGCTTCTGCGCCTGGAACAACTGCGCGCGCATGGCGTCCAATTGCAGCGCGGACTCGCGGCGATCGGTGATGTCGCGGGTGACCTTGGCCAGGCCGATGACCTCGCCATGCTCATCACGGATCACATCCAGCGCCGCCAGCGCCCAGAACTGCGTGCCATCCTTGCGCACGCGCCAGCCCTCGTCCTGCGCCTTGCCTTCTTCCAGGGCCTGGCGTAGCAGTTGTTGTGGGCGCCCTTCAGAACGGTCCTGATCGGTAAAGAACAACGAGAAATGCTGGCCGATCACCTCATCGGCACGATAACCCTTGATTCGCTGCGCACCCGCGTTCCACGACACCACATGGCCGGTCGGGTCGAGCATGTAGATGGCATAGTCCACCACGGCCTGGACCAATTGCTCGTAGCGCGCCTCGGGCATTACCGAATGAGTGGGGCGGTCTGTCGACACCATGCAAGCTCCACAAGCACCGCGAAAGGACATATTGAGCGTAGCCAAAGTCCCGCCGACACCGTCCTTCAGGCGACGATCGTCAGTGCTCACGCTCCACCACCGTCGGCACCAGACGGCGCGGCATCGCCACCTTCAACAGCCACAGTCCCAGTAACAGGATCGACACGCCGCCGCCCAATGCCAGGAAGCGTTGAGGTTCGGGGTGGTCCAGGTCGAGCCCTAGCATCAGCAGGTAGCCGCCCAGGCTCATGAAGCCGGCGTACAGGAATGCCGCCAGCAGGCAGACAAGCAGGAACAGCAGCCGCCAGAACAGCTTCGGCTGTACACGCCGTGCTGTCTCTGGATAGGAGGAACGCGATGACATGGCGACACGACCCGTTGGATCCAATGCCTGAACAGTGGCGTAATGGCGGCATGCTGTCAATTGGCCTATAGTGGGCCCCGCCCCGATCCCACGAGGACCCGACATGACTTCGAACTTTCGCATGCAAGGGCTGCAGGATGATCTGGTGCGCAACGCCAGCGAACTCGACGAACTGTGCCAGGCCCTGGATGGCCATGCCCGCTTCCTGCGTCACTCGGTTCACGAGGCCGATGCACAGGCCATGGACGGGCATGTCGATGCCCTGCGCCACTCGGCCTGCGACATGCGCGATATTGCCCGCAGCATCGAACCCTGAACCCCAGGGCCAGTTGACGCTTCTATAACAATGGGTTATAAAGCGCGCCTGATTGCCAGGCCCCGCCGCTATGCAGCGCGCCGGCCTATCGTGCGAGTGTGGTGGAATTGGTATACACAGCAGACTTAAAATCTGTCGGCGTGAGCCTTGCGGGTTCGAGTCCCGCCACTCGCACCATCTTCTGTCGATCAAGGCGCCCTTGCGGCGCCTTTTTCATGCCCGCCGGAAAACCGCCACACAACTGCTAGAGTGGAACTTGTCCCTGTCCACTGGAGCGCCGCCATGCGCTATAGCCTGCTCGACGGTCAACGCGACGTCATCCTGCTGCTCGCTCGCATCCTGCTGATGATCCTGTTCGTGCTCTCCGGCTGGAGCAAACTGAGCGGTTTCGAAGGCACGGTCGGCTACATGACCTCCCTGGGCGCGCCCGCGCCCATGCTGGCGGCGGCCGTCGCCGTGATCATGGAGCTGCTGGTCGGCATACTGCTGATCCTGGGCTTCTACACCCGCCCGCTGGCGTTGCTGTTCGCCCTGTTCGTGCTGGGTACCGCGCTGCTCGGGCACCCGTTCTGGAACATGGTCGAGCCCGAGCGCAGCGCCAACATGACCCAGTTCCTGAAGAACCTCGCCATCGTCGGTGGGTTGCTGCTGCTGGCCCTCACCGGCGCCGGGCGCTTCTCCCTCGACCGTCGCTGAGCGTGACGGCGGCGACATCAATCGTCGCAGTCGTCGTGCCAGGCCGGGTGGTCGTCCTCATCGTCGAAGTCGTCGAGTGACTCTTCATCCTCTTCGACTTCATCCAGCACCCCGTAAGCGTCGGCCTCAGGGTCGTAGTCTTCGTGGAATTCGGGATCGAGCAGGTGATCGTGCTCGGGTTCGGGCAGATCGTCTTCGTCGTGCATTGCAGGCTCCGGTAACAACGGCACGCCTGTATAGGCGCATCGGCGCGGGCGGTCAATGCTCGCGGCACTTAACCTCGGCTTAACCGACAAGGTGCAAGGTACAGGCTCTCCCTTCAAAAACGCACTTCGCCCGCCGCCCTGGCGGGCTTTTTTTGCCCGGACCTCCCTGGCTCACTGAACCCGACGCCTTTCAACTGCTCGCATAGGTGCAGGATCTTTTTATCCAGGAGGTTTCCGTATGGCCGTGAACATCGACACGCTGATCATCACCACACCGCTCGCCAAATCCGCTAGCGACCCTCTGGCCCTAGAGGTCACCGGGGCACAGGCCCTGGCCACCCTGCCACAGGTGGTCAGACGCCTGGACAATGGCGCGGTACGCATGACCGCGCCGACCAAGGGCGCGTCGAGCAAGAGCACACATCGCACTCGCTGCGAGTGGAAGGAAGCCACCTATTGGGCCATGAACAGTGCCAACCGACATTTCAGCCACCAGCGCATGGTGCTCGAGCAGGTCAACTCGGCGCAGAAGGTGGTGATTGCACAGATGCATGTGAAAGACGACGACAGCCCGGCGATCAAGGTGTTCTGGAACAAGGGCAGGATCACCCTCGGCTTTCGCCGGGACTTCGATCAGGTGACGCCGATCAACAGCGAAGTCCTGGCCAATGTGCCCCTGCACACCCCCTTCGACATTACCCTGGAGGTTTCTGCAGCAGGGGCCGCGTTGGTTTCAGCCACCTGCAACGGCCGCACAGGCAGTACGGGGCTGCTGCAAATGGCCAAGACCTGGAACAGCCGCACCTTCAACTTCCACGGCGGAGTCTACAACCAGGTGGACTTCAGCGACCGCACAGCACCAGAGGATGCCTCGGTCTGTGTCATCAGCCAGCTCGAACTGCACCATCGATGATGAACAGACAACCAAGACGCGACTGCAGGGTCGCCCATTCATCTGAATGTAATATTTCGAGGCAAAGTGCCATCATGTCAGGTAGGATTCCACCGCCTCGCCCTGGATTGCGAGGTAATTCACTGAAATTCCAAGGAATCCGCAATGCCATTCGCTCGTCACCTGATCGCCGCCGCCCTTGTCGTCCTGACCACGGGGTGCGCCAGCGGCCTGAACTCCGTGCAGGAACAGGAGCTCGGCTACTACCGTGCGCAAAACCTCGAGGTCAGAGAAAAGAGCCCGGGCGCTGCTGCGGCACTCGGCCTGCTGCCAGGCGGCGGCTCGTTCTATGGCCGGGCCTATGGTTATGGCGTTGCCAACCTGCTGCTGTGGCCGCTCTCGATTCTCTGGGACCCGGTCAGTGGCTACAGCGCCGCCGAGTCGATCAACTACCAGGCCACCCGTGCCCATGTCTCGCGCATGAAGAAAAGCCAGATGGATACGCTCGACAACAAGCTGATCGCGGAAGAGATCGATCCGAGGCAGTACGCGATGGAGAAGCGCAAGATCGAGGAAAAATTCAGTAACGGTTACTGAGCCCCTTCCAGCATGACCTTCACGAAATTCTGACATCTGCGTAGGCAGACTGACCTGGCTTCGATACGTTCTGTTCAACCCGCCTCTTTAGGCGGGTTTTCTTTTTTGGGCGCTCCGATCACGAGAAAGCCACGGCAATTGACAACATTTTCACGTCTGCCGTGCCAAGGTAGTGACTCATCCGTGAAACACTTGGCCCGCCCTCCCCAGCGGGCCTTTTCTTTGCCTGCGCGCTAGTCGAAAGCACCGTTGAGTACTTCGTAGATCACCCCCGTGGCGACTGCCACCAGAATCAGGTCGACACCCGCCTGCATCCATTCGTAACCGTCATAACGCGGCAGTTGGCCCAGCAGCCGGCCATCGAGCTTCTTTGCAATGCCAGGGGGCAGAGGCTTGCCACGCGCCAGGTTCTTCTGGATACCCGGAGGAAGCGCTGGCCCAGGACTCCAGTAGTCACGGTGCCCCCCCAGGATACCGAGCACATCGCCACGGTCGATCACGGGGCCGCCATGACCACCATCGTGCTTGCCCGCCCCCGGGTTGCCATGGTTCTGCTGGGATTTCCCCTTGCCATTCCCCGGGTCGGCGAAGGATATGCAGGGCGCCAGTACCAGTGCGATGGATGTCAATGTGGCAATGACGGTGCGGTATTTGCTCATTGCTGTTTGCCTCTGCAGATTGGGGTCTGTGCAATCCTAGCCCACGACAACGACAAGAAGCTTTCTCATACCCCTACTTGAGCGATCAGGCATATCAACACCACGGCGGATGCGCACTCTCCCGTTGCGACTTGGTAAAGTGGCATACGGCCGGTATTGAAGGACCATAGGTCAAAGGAACGACATGCTGAAACTGCTCACCGACATCGCCTTTCTGTGCGCTGGACTGTTGGTACTGATCGCCCTCTTCTGGGCATGCACCTACGAGCGCAATCGCTGGCGCGCAGCCTTAGAGGCAGACTTCACGGCCAGGCTGGGCAGTTTGGATATCGACGGCTACGAACTGATGGTCGATAAAGTCACGCTACCAACCCCCCATAGAGCTGCCGATGTTTACCGGATCTTCCACGACCTGCAGGGCAACTATTTTCTTTACATCAAGAACGGCTATGCAGCAGGGGCACTCACGCCCTTGGCCAGGGAGCGTGCGCTGCAGGCCGCGAAAATGAGTGGATATCCCTGCAAAGGCCCGCAGGTCTAGAGGGCGCTGGCTTTCCTGCAAAATCCGGCAACACTTGCAGGCCACCCCGTTGATGAAACTCAATGGAATCGATGCTGTCCCATTGCCATCGGTTACTGCCGAGGCCGTCCGATAGCGCTCACAGGCGTGGCAAGGTCCACATCGCGAAGCGATCCTGAAACGGTCTCGATATCCCGGTTTACCGGCGCGCGCATCCCGCCTGTCGAGGATGCCGCCCCCCACTTTTCAAGGCTGAAAGAGCGAACCATGAAACAGAATATTCTCCTCGTTGCCGTCTGCGCCGCCCTGCTCCAGGCGTGCGCTCCGGCTTCCACTTCCCATGAAGGGACGCCTTCCATGCCTGCTACTGCCGCCTCTCCCGCAACCCAGCCCAAACTCTCGGCCTACTACTGGAACTTGGTCGCTGCCAACGATGCGTCGGGCAAGGCCATCGCCGCCATGGCGCCTGGCATCGAGGGCAAGCTGCGCCTGAACTTCGCCGAGCGTAACCTGAACATCAATGGCGGCTGCAACAACCAGTTCGGCGGCTATTCCTACAAGGACGGCGTATTGAAGGTGCAATCACTGGCCTCGACCCTGAAGGCCTGCGATAAGCCCCTGATGGAGTTGGACGCCCAGGTCGGGCGCCTGTTCAAGGGCGACCTGCGCACCACCTTCTCCGACGATGCCGGGGAGCCGGTGCTGCAACTGACCACCCAGGACGGTTCGGTGCTGAAATTCCAGGGTGAAGCCACCCCAGAGACCCGCTATGGCAGCAAGGGCGAGATCAAGTTCCTGGAAGTGGCCGCCAAGACCGTCAAGTGCAGCCACCCGCTGATCCCCAACTACCAGTGCCTGCAAGTGCGCGAGCGTCGCTATGACGACGCCGGCCTGCAACTGGCGACCCAGGACAGCTGGCACCCGCTGTACCAATCCATCGAAGGCTACGAGCACCGCGACGGCGTGCGCACCGTGCTGCGCGTGAAGCAATACGAATGGAAGAACCCGCCGGCCGACGCCTCGTCGCAGGTCTATGTGCTTGACCTGGTGGTCGAGCAGGACGCTTCGGGCAAGTAATTGCCTGTCGGTGCAGGCCGCTCTGCGGCGGCCTGCGCCTTAAGCCAACGGCGACCGTGAAACGGCTCAGGTGAGCGCCGCGTTGACCTGCGCACTGTCGACGTATTGCTCCATGCTGACAATTTTGCCGTTCGTCAAACGGTACAGATGGGCAAAGGTTGCGGTCATCGCTTTCCCGGTCTTGCGATAGGTCCCCGAGTAAACGCCAAAGGCGGCAACTCGGTCGTCCTCGGCCACATAGGTATGCACCTTGGCCTGGTAGCCATCCCATTCGGTGGCCAGGCGATGGAACACACCCTCCATGATCGCCTGGGGGCCGACATAGGTACCGGCATAAGGAAAGCCGGCCGCCTCGGTCCAGGTCACGTCCGCAGCCAACGCCGCCAGCAGATTCTGGCCATTCTGTTCGGCTGAGCCTTCGTACGAGGCTCGGATGATGTCCAGGTTGCCCTTGCTCATGATTTTACCCCCGCGTTCAGCTCGCGAATGAAGGCTCGTGGATCTGAAAAGATAGCGCTGGCAGGCAACAACTGCAGGGCATCGTCCGCTTGTTGCAGAACGAATGTCGGTACGCCTTGGCCGCCCACACGACGCAGCAAGGCACGCCCCTGCCCCACACGATCGTCGTTGACCTGCAGCAAGGCCGAATCCGGACGCGTCAGGCGCTCGGCGGCGGTATCCAAGCCCAGGTTTGCCAGGACAGCGGTCAACGTCTCCACTCGAGTCACGTCCAGGCCATCGACATAGCGCGCCGCCTGGATCGCCTTGAGCGCTTCGAACTCGCGCTCAGGCGCTGTCAGGTTCACTGCACTGAGCGCCAGGGTAGATGGGCCGCTGTCGAACGCCTGAAGACGGTCGGCGAGTACATGATCGCGATAGCGTTCACTGAAGACTTGCCCGGTCAGGCGTTCGATACGCTGGTCGTTGCTCCAGGCATAGGCCGCAAAGTCGTCATCCATGACGCGCGCACCGCTGCCGGAAAACAGCCCCGTCGGTACCAAGCGCAACGCAAGGCCAGTGGACTCGAGGACCTGAGGCAGCGGTCCAGCTGCGCCGTAGCACCAGCCGCACAGTGGATCGAAGAGGTAAACCAGAGTCCTGCTCATAGTAGATCGCCTTAAATGGAATGCCTCAAATCCTACCGCGCAGGCATTGACATTTAAATACATACGAAATAAACACACCGTATGCTATAGCCATACATTGAGGATCTATCAATGACCGGCGCTTCCAGCCTGAACAGGCTTGCGTACTTCACCGCAGT
The DNA here is from genome assembly GCF_057480955.1 of Pseudomonas sp. P65(2024). Taxonomy (NCBI): domain Bacteria; kingdom Pseudomonadati; phylum Pseudomonadota; class Gammaproteobacteria; order Pseudomonadales; family Pseudomonadaceae; genus Pseudomonas; species Pseudomonas sp. P65(2024). Next base: position 106,779 of record NZ_JBLIYX010000015.1, on the reverse strand, counting down.
GGTCGAGACCGGCTCCTTCACCGCCGCTGCCGAACGCCTCGGCATCACCAAGGCCGTGGTCAGTCAGCAGGTAGCGCGGCTGGAAAGCGACTGCCGCACCACACTGCTGGTGCGCAGCACGCGAAAAGTCCGCACCACCGAGGCAGGCCAACAGTTCTACCACCGCTGTGCTCTGATCCTCAAAGAGGCGGAAGAGGCTTTCGAAGAATTGTCCGAGGCCGCCAGTGAGCCGACGGGCACCCTACGCCTGACCGCCCCTTTCGATTACGGCATCGGTGTCGTGGTGCCGGCCATCACCGCATTCTCGCAGCGATATCCGCAGTGCAAGGTCGAGGCCCATTTCAGCGACCAAACCCTGGATCTGGGCGCCAACGATCTGGACCTTTCCATTCGCGTTGGCTGGATTACCGAGCAACATCTGCAGGCCCGACGAATCGGCCAGTTTGCGCAACGATTGGTGGCCGCCCCTCAGTGGCAAGCGCGGGTAGACAAACTGCAGACCCCAGCGGAGCTGGCCGAGTTGCCGATCGTGGCGAACCTGGCGCTGCGAGAACCAACCCGCTGGGTATTTGCCAAGGACACCTCACAGCGCGAAACGGTTGAGATGAGAGCCAGCCTGTCGCTCAACGCCACCTTGGCAGTGCGCGAAGCCACGCTGCTCGGGGCCGGGCTATCGGTCCTTCCGGACTATGTGGCGGAACCTGACCTGCAAGCAGACCGGCTGATCGAGGTGCTGCCGCAATGGTCGCTACCCCGAGGCGAGATCCATGCAGTCTTTCCAACGGCTCGCTTTCGACCGGTCAAGGTGCGGGCGTTTGTCGAGCTTCTGGCAAGCCGCCTGGCTCAATGAGACGGCACTGACCATCAGGTGAGCGCACGCCCGCACAGCCGCAGACAGTGCTACGCTCCGAGGATCATGGCCATCCAAGGGAATGAAGATGAGCTTCGACTGGCACGCTGGGCCGATCACCCGCACCACCCCGCTGGACAGGCACTACCGGAATACGCAGAAGGTCCGACAGTTCCTGGTTAATGAATGTGGCGAGGCCTTCAAGCTCGACCGCGCCTTCATGGCCTGGATCAAGAGCGCTGCGCCTGCCACCATGGGGGACGTCGCGGATGAGTGGCTGCGCAGACGCGGCTGATCAAGGCGGTTCGCTGTCCAACGTTGGCCGCCCTTGCTACCACCCAAGACCACTACCCAGTAGCTGCCTTCAGGATTGGCCCTTTTTAGCGTGGAACGGCGCGAAGGTCATACCGAAGAACCAGCCGCCAATCATTGCCAGCCAGATCGATTTGTATCCCTCTACGTTGTAGCCGCACCAATAGTTGATCGCCGTAATCACAACGAAAATCGAGAAAAACTGCTTGCGGGAGTACCTGCTCAGGTAACGGGTGGCGGCTGCGTCCAGCTCTTTGAGCTTCTTCATTGCGTTTCATCCTTGAATAACCAGTAGAAGATCACCGCGGATTTACTGGTGGTCACACACTTTCCTTAGTGTCCCACGATTTGTCCCAGATAGTGGGACGACGAATAATTCGCAGGCATTAAAAAACCCCGCAGACCTGCGGTCTGCGGGGTTTCGAATAGTGGAGGCCGAGGTCGGAATCGAACCGGCGTAGACGGATTTGCAATCCGGAGCATAACCACTTTGCTACTCGGCCTCAAAGTCGGAGCCAGCTTTCGCTATCCCCTTGAAACCGCTGGGCTTTTTCAAGTCAGCTGCGTTTCGATGGACGCCATTATGTCGGCATTCGATGGACCTTGCAACCCCCTTGAAGAAAAAAATCTTCAAGGGGTTCAAGGTGTTAGCGCAGACGCCCTAGTTTGCTCCACAAGCCTACCAGGGTGTTCTCCACCGCCCCACTGGCGGCCACGCCGATGCGCTCCTGCAGGCTCTTGCGCTCGGCGAAGCGCAGGTGGAACACATTGGCCTCGCGGGCGCTGCGGCTCAGGTACTCGTCACTGGTGCCCAGCTCATCGACCAACTGGCGATTGAGCGCGGCGATGCCGAGCCAGACCTCGCCGGTCGCCACTTCGTCTATATGAAGCTGCGGACGGTAGCGGGCAACGAAGTCCTTGAACAGCTGGTGGGTAATGTCCAGGTCTTCCTGGAACTTCTCCCGGCCCTTGTCGGTATTCTCGCCGAACACGGTCAGGGTGCGTTTGTACTCACCGGCGGTGAGCACTTCGAAATCGATGTCGTGCTTCTTCAGCAGCCGGTTGACGTTGGGCATCTGCGCCACCACGCCGATCGAGCCCAGCACCGCGAACGGTGCACTGACGATCTTCTCGCCGATGCAGGCCATCATGTAGCCGCCGCTGGCGGCGACTTTGTCGATGCAGATGGTCAGCGGGATGCCGGCCTCGCGGATACGCGCCAGCTGCGAGGAAGCCAGACCGTAGCTGTGCACCATACCGCCGCCGCTCTCCAGACGCAGCACCACCTCGTCACGCGGGGTGGCCAGTGTCAGCAGCGCGGTGATCTCGTTGCGCAGGCTCTCGGTGGCCGAGGCCTTGATGTCACCGTCGAAGTCGAGGACGAACACCCGGCGCTTGTCCTCGGGCTTTTTCTTCTGCTGTTTTTCCGCCTTGGCCTGCTGCTTGCGCAGGGCCTTGAGCTGGGTCTTGTCGAGCAGGCCCGATTCCAGGCGCTCGCGCAGCTCCTTGTAGAACTCGTTGAGACGGGTGACCTGCAACTGCCCGCCCGGCTTGCGCCGCCCTTTGCCACGCAGGCCGGCGATGGCCGACAGCACCACCAGGATGGCGATCACCAGGGTGGCGGTTTTGGCGAGAAAGCTTGCGTATTCGGCAAGAAACTCCACATTGACTCCTTGATAAACCAGCGCCGCAACGGCGCGAACTGGATGCAAGCATACCGGGGCGCCAGAGCCGCTGCCAGCCGGTGAAAATGCTGGCAACACAGTTCAAACGACCTTTTCAAACGCTTGTATGTTTTTTCGTTGACAGCCCGCCTGGGGCAACCTAACCTCGCAACAACCTCCAACCGGGCCGGACTTCAACGTGGGCAATCTCTACCTGATCCGACATGGCCAAGCCTCCTTCGGTGCCGCTGACTACGACGTGCTCTCGCCGGTCGGTGAGCGTCAGAGCCGGGCACTGGGCGAGCACCTCGCTCAGCTGGGCGTGCGCCTGGACCGTTGCCTGGCCGGCACCCTGCGTCGCCAGCAGGACACCGCCCGCCTGGCCCTCGACGCGCTGCAGGCACATGGCGAGGCAGTCCCGACCATTGAGACCGACGCGGCCTTCAACGAGTTCGACGCCGACGGCGTGATCCGTGCCCTGCTCCCTGCCCTGCTGCCCGAAGAGCCCGAGGCCCTGCATGTACTGCGCAATGGCGCCCAGCACCGCGGCGAGTTCCAACGTCTGTTCGCCCTGATGGTGCAGCGCTGGCACGACGGCGAGCATGCCCACGATGAACACCTGGAAACCTGGCAGGCCTTCACCGGCCGGGTCGGCGATGGTCTGCGACGGCTGCTCGACAGCGCCGCCAGCGGCGACAACATCGCCCTGTTCACCTCCGGCGGCACCATCGCTGCCCTGCTTCACCTGGTGAGCGGAATCACGCCGGCTCAGGCGTTCACCCTGAACTGGCAGATCATCAACACGTCGCTCAGCCACCTGAAATTCCGGGGCCGCGACGTCACCCTGGCTTCCTTCAACAGCCAAGCCCATGTGCGGCTGTTGCGGTTGCCGGAGCTCGTCACCTACCGATGAGCCCGGTCTGTTGTGTCCTTGCGGACGCGAATATCACTTAACAAGGAATACACCATGAGCGATGTAGCTAAAGCCGTCGAGGCGATGAAGGCAAAATTCAACCCATCCGCTGCCGCCGGCCTGGACCTGGTGTTCGGCTTCAACATCACCGATGAAGACAAGCACTACGCCCTGCTGGTCAAGGATGGCACCTGCGAGATCCAGGAAGGCGAGAATGCCGACGCCAACTGCACCCTGGTGATGGACAGCGAGACCCTCAAGGGCATCGTCAGCGGTGAAACCGACGGCATGCAAGCCTTCATGGGTGGCAAGCTGCGCGTCGAAGGCGACATGATGCTGTCGATGAAGCTCAGCGAGCTGTTCCCATCCTGATCGGCGCGGCGAATCGCCAATGAAAAACCGAAGCCTGACGGGCTTCGGTTTTTTTTCGCCCGCCGCTAGGCCCATCCATCAGGGCGATTGATCGTCCGGCAACACCCAGGCCAATAAATGTCTGGCACGCTTGTACCAGCTTTGACGGGAAATTAGATTAGCCAATAGTCCTTGCTACCGATCATAAGGAAATCGCATGACGCTCACCGACCAGTCCACCCAGGCACGCCCCGGCGAAGAACTCGACGCGGCCGTCATCGATCCGTACCTGAAGGATCACATTCCCGACCTCGACGGCACGCCGAGCATCAGCCAGTTCCCCGGCGGCGCCTCCAACCTGACCTACCTGGTCAGCTACCCGGATCGTGAATTCGTGCTGCGTCGCCCACCGTTCGGTCACAAGGCCAAGTCGGCCCACGACATGGGCCGTGAGTTTCGCATCCTCAACCAGCTCAACGCCGGCTTCCCCTATTGCCCCAAGGCCTACGTGCACTGCACCAACGAATCGCTGATCGGCGGCGAGTTCTATGTAATGGAACGGGTCAACGGCATCATCCTGCGTTCGGACATCCCTGCCGAACTGGACCTTGATGCTGGCCGCACCGAAGCCTTGTGCAAGAGCTTCATCGATCGCCTGGTCGAGCTGCACCAGGTCGACTACCAGGCCTGCGGCCTGGCTGACCTGGGCAAGCCGGAAGGGTATGTGCAGCGCCAGATCGAAGGCTGGGCCAGCCGCTATGAAAAAGCCCTGACGCCCGACGCGCCGCGCTGGGAGCAGGTGATCGCCTGGCTGCGCGAGAAGATGCCCACCGACCATCCGCGCCCGGGCATCGTGCACAACGACTACCGCTTCGACAACGTCATCCTCGACAGCGCCAATCCGATGCGCATCATCGGCGTGCTGGACTGGGAGATGGCCACCATCGGCGACCCGCTGATGGACCTGGGCAACAGCCTGGCCTACTGGATCGAGGCGGGCGACCCGGCGCCGGTGCAACTGATGCGCCGCCAGCCGAGCAACGCCCCCGGCATGCTCACTCGCCAGCAGTTCGTCGACTATTACGCCGAGCGCGCCGGCATCCGCATCGACAACTTCGACTTCTATTATTGCTACGGCCTGTTCCGCCTGGCCGGCATCGTCCAGCAGATCTACTACCGCTTCTTCCACGGCCAGACCCAGGACAAGCGCTTCGCCCAGTTCATCCACATGAACCGGCTGCTGGAGCAGATGAGCCTGCAACTGATCGGCAAATCCAGCCTGTAACTTCGGCAGACAACAAGGAATATGCGCATGTCCAAGACCCACCTGTTCGACCTCGACGGCAAGATCGCCTTCGTTTCCGGCGCCAGCCGCGGCATCGGCGAAGCCATCGCCCACCTGCTGGCCCAGCAAGGTGCCCATGTGATCGTTTCCAGCCGCAAGCTCGACGGCTGCCAGCAGGTGGCCGAGGCGATCGTCGCCGCCGGCGGCAAGGCCACCGCGATGGCCTGTCACATTGGCGAGATGGAGCAGATCCAGCAGGTGTTCGCCGCCATCCGCGAACAGTTCGGCCGCCTCGACATCCTGGTCAACAACGCCGCCACCAACCCGCAGTTCTGCAACGTCCTGGACACCGACCTGGGGGCGTTCCAGAAGACCGTCGACGTCAATATCCGCGGTTACTTCTTCATGTCGGTGGAAGCCGGCAAGCTGATGCGCGAGCACGGCGGCGGCAGCATTATCAACGTGGCCTCGATCAATGGCGTCTCGCCCGGATTGTTCCAGGGCATCTACTCGGTGACCAAGGCGGCGGTGATCAACATGACCAAGGTCTTCGCCAAGGAGTGCGCGCAGTTCGGCATCCGCTGCAACGCCCTGCTGCCGGGGCTGACCGACACCAAGTTCGCCTCGGCGCTGGTGAAGAACGACAGCATCCGCAACGCCGCGCTGCAGCAGATCCCGCTCAAGCGCGTGGCCGACCCGAGCGAGATGGCAGGCGCGGTGCTGTACCTGGCCAGTGATGCCTCCAGCTATACCACCGGCACCGCGCTCAATGTCGACGGTGGATTCCTGTCCTGATCCGGATTCATGCACGCTCCTAAGGGGTGGTGACGCATACCATAGGTCCGAGCGCCTACCCCTTCACCGCCTGCAGCGTATAGCTCAGCGGCAACCGCCACGGCGCCTCGTTCAGGCGCCACTCGCCGTCATCGCCCAGCGTCATCTGCCCCGGCAGCGCTTCCCAGGGAATGCTCTGGTGCTCTTCCAGGCCGGTAATGCGCAGGCCATTGTTCAGCAACGCGGTGATCACCTCGCCCAGGCCATGGTTCCACTCATGAGTTTCGGTCTGAGTCAGCGCCTGGTCGGTCTCGACGTAGGTCTCGTCGCTGTGCCACACCGTCGGCGCCTCGCGCTCGAAGTACGGATACTCCAGTTGCAGGCGGTCCTGATGGTCCTCGTTCACGGCCATCAGCATCGGGTGGCCGTCGCGCAGGAACAGCCGCCCGCCCGGCTTGAGCAAAGCCGCCACGGTCTGCGCCCAGCGCTCGATGCACGGCAGCCAGCACAGCGCGCCGATGCCGGTGTAGACCAGGTCGAATGCCTCAGCAGGCAGTACCTGCGCGGCCTGATAGACGTCCGATTCGACATACCCGATGCCCGCACCACAGCGCTCGGCCAGTTGGCGCGCCTGAGCCAGGGAGGCCGCGGAGAAGTCCAGGCCGCAGACCTCGGCGCCCAGGCGCGCCAGCGACAGGGTGTCGGTACCGATATGGCATTGCAGGTGCACGGCGCGCAGGCCGTGGATATCGCCCAGACGCGGCAGGTCGAAACGCACCACCTCGGACAGATGCCCGGGCTCGGCGACGAAGCGCTCGACTTCGTAGTCCCCGGAGGCGGCGTGCAGGGGCGCGCGCTCGTCCCAGCTGGCGCGGTTGAGTTCCAGTGATCGGCTCATTGCGGTGCTTCCCTGTCCTGAGTGAGTCAGGCGCCACGTTAACCGGCCCCGACATGCCCGGCAACCACCCCGTCAACCTCAAGTTGACAGCTCGGGTATACTGCCCCCTTCGTGCCCGCCCAAGGATCCAGCGCCCATGACCGAAAACAGCTTCGCCTTTCGCCTCAAGGAACTGCTCGAACACCACAAGCTGACCCTGCAAGCCGTGGGCACGGCGCTGGGAATCTCGCGCACCGCGGTGCACAAGTGGACCCGCGGCGGCGAGATCGACTACGACAACCTGCGCCGCCTGGCCGACCTGCTCAAGGTCAACTGGATCTGGCTGCGCTACGGCGAGGAGGCCCTGCACAGCGTGCAGCAGGCCGAGGTGGTCGAGCTGCCGATGACCGACGTGCGCCGCCGCTACACCGCCGAGATCATGGAAAGCGAGACGCGCATGAAGCTGGCCCAGGAGGGCGCGCGCATCGTCACCTGGGAATGGAACCTGGTCACCGACGAAGTGACCTACTCGCCCAACGTCGAGGCGGTGTATGGCTGGCCGTTGCGTCGTAACGAGGACTTCTGGGAACACATCCATGTCGATGACGCCCAACACATGCAGGGCATGTATGCCCAGGCGGTGGCCGACGGCACCGGCTGCGAATGCGATTTTCGCATCACCCGCCCCGACGGCGGCCAGCGCTGGATCGCCTCGCGCGCCACGGTATTGCGCGACAGTGGCGGGCGCCCGGTGAAAATGGTCGGCATCAGCATGGATAACACCGAGCGCAAGGTGGCCGAAGAGGAGCTGCGCCAGAGCGAAGCGCGTTTTCGCACCATCTTCGAACTGGCCTGGGGCGCGCTGGCCTACATCGACCCAGATGGCAGCTGGCAGCGGGTCAACGGCAGTTTTTGCGAGCTGCTGGGGTACAGTGAAGACGAACTGTACGGCACGACCTTCCAGCAGATCACCCACCCCGACGACCTGCCGGACAACCTGGCGCTACTGAGGCGCATGCTGGCCGGCGAGATCGACCGTTACGAGGTGCAGAAACGCGTGCGCCACAAGGACGGGCACTATATCTGGGTGCGGGCGCGCACCTCGCTGGAACGCCGAGCAGATGGGCAACCGCAGCATCTGATCAGCGTGTTCGAGGACATCAGCACTGATCGCTAGCCGTTGAAGCGGTCCGCACCGCAACCTGGGCAACGCCTCCAGGCCACGGTCGACAATCAGCGTTGGACGCCGTGCTGGATGACGATCGAGTCAGTGCCCAGCTTGGCCATCACTTCGGCCTTGCGCGCATCGGCATCGGCCTTGGCCGGGAACGGCCCCATCAGCACCACCGGCTTGCCCTCGCGGTATTCGACCCAGGACGGAATGCCCTTCTCGATCAGGCGCGCGGTCATGTCGGTCAGGGCGCCCATGTTCGGCCCCTGGATCACCTCCACGTCCCAGCCCTCCGGCGCCGGCTGGTCGGCCAGGGCCTCGGCGCGACGCTGCAGGTCGGCGCCCCCGCAGACTTCACGAATGCGCAGGTTGTTGCCGGTCTCGTCGATGAGGATTTCGTATTGCCCATCATGCTTGATCGCCACGTAGCTGCGATACGCTTCGTACTGCCCGGCGTCGTCCTTGCCACGCACCTGGCCGCAGATAGAGCCCTGGGTGTCGAAGCGCACGTTGGCGAACTTGGCCGTCTTGGGGTTGTTCAGGTGTTCGGCCACCTGCTTGTGTACGCCTTCGACCTCGTTGTTACAGCCCGCCAGGGCCAACACCGCCATTACCACCGCCAGTTTGCGCACGCCTGTACCTCCAGATTCGAAGGGGCGGATTCTAACATGAGCGGACAGCTCGGCCGCAGGGATGAGGCGAAGGTGGAAGGTTGCAGCGTATGTCGGCAACGGTGGAACGGCACAAAGCAAAAAGGGCGATCCTTACGGATCGCCCTCTTCAGGTTTGGTAGGCACAATTGGACTCGAACCAACGACCCCCACCATGTCAAGGTGGTGCTCTAACCAACTGAGCTATGTGCCTGTCGTGTGGGGCGCATATTAGTCATCGATCGTGCGTCTGTAAAGCGGTTTTTTCAAAAAAATCAAAAACTTTGCGAATCAGCTTAACGCGACCTCTGCTTGGACGCGCAGTGCCCAGGCCCAAGACCCTCTACAACAATCCTGCTCGCCAGCACACACTCAGTGCTGCTCCCCCGCACGCCTGAGCAGCTTCCTGCAACGCTCCGACAAGTGCACCACCCGCAACTGCTTACCTGCCTTGGCATACCGCTCGCGCAAGGTCTTCAGCGCCGCCACCGCAGAATAATCGACAAAGCTCAGGTGCTGGCAGTCCAGGGTGACCCTGGCCGGATCATTGGCCGGATCGAACTGGTTGAGAAACGGCGTGGTCGAGGCGAAGAACAGCGTGCCATGGACCTGGTAATGCTTGCTGCCCTCGCCGTCCACATGACTGTCGGCATACAACTCCCGCGCATGCTGCCAGGCGAAGTTGATCGCGGCGATGACGATGCCGAACAGTACCGCCGTGGCCAGGTCAGTGAACACCGTGACCACGGTCACGGCGATAATCGCCAGCACATCACTTACCGGCACCTTGTGCAGCACCCGCAGGGAGGCCCAGGCGAAGGTCTGCTGGGCCACCACGAACATCACCCCCACCAGCGCCGCCAGCGGAATGCGCTCGATCAGCGGCGACAGGAACAGGATGAACAGCAGGATCATCACCCCGGCCACCACGCCCGACAGGCGCCCACGGCCATTGGAACTGAGGTTGATCACGGTCTGGCCGATCATCGCGCAGCCGCCCATGCCACCGCACAGGCCCGAGACCATGTTGGCCGCGCCCAGCGCCACACACTCGCGGTCCGGATAGCCGCGGCTCTCGGTGATCTCGTCGGTGAGGTTGAGGGTCAGCAGGGTTTCCAGCAGGCCGACCATGGCCATCAGCACTGCATAGGGAGCAATGATCTTGAGGGTTTCCAGGTTCCATGGCACCTGCGGCAAGGCCAGGATCGGCAGGCCGCCGGCGATGTGCGCCATGTCGCCGAGGGTACGGGTCGGCAGGCCGAGCAGATAGACCAGCAGACCGACACCGAGGATCGCGACCAACGCCGGTGGCACCGCACGAGTCAGCTTTGGCAGGACGTAGACCACCAGCATGGTCAGCGCCACCAAGCCGATCATCAGGTACAGCGGCGTCCCGCCAAGCCAGTGCTCGCCGTCCTTGAAGTGCTCCAGCTGGGCCAGGGCGATGACGATGGCCAGGCCGTTGACGAAGCCGAGCATCACCGGGTAAGGCACCAGTCGCACCAGCTTGCCCAGGCGCAGCGCGCCGAACAGGATCATCACCACACCGCCGAGCAGCACCGTGGCCAGCAGATACTGGGCGCCGTGCTGCACCACCAGGGCGACGATCACCACCGCCATGGAGCCGGCGGCGCCGGAGATCATGCCGGGACGACCGCCGAACAAGGCGGTCAGGGTGCAGATAATGAAGGCACCATACAGCCCCATGAGCGGGTTGAGGTGTGCCACCAGGGCAAAGGCGATGCACTCCGGCACCAAGGCGAACGAAGTGGTGAGGCCGGCGAGCAGGTCGGCGCGTAGTCGGGCGGGTTTCATGGAGGTCCTGTAGACAACCTCAAGCTCCCACGCTGTGGAGACTTGAGTAATGAGCCTGAAAATCGAGGGCGCGATGTTACGGATTTTGTCTGACAGCAGCCACCGCCAATCCGCACGGCAAGTTGCACGCAAATTTGCCATCATGTCCATTCCACCCGCGGAGATCATGGACATGCCGCTACGCCCCCTGCTCGCCTCCCTGCTGCTGGCCGCCAGCCTCACCGCCCAGGCCGCCACCGAGGTCATCCCCCTGCAACACCGCAGCAGCGCCGAACTGCTGCCCGCCGCCCAGTCGTTCCTGGGCAAGGACGGCAGCGTCAGCACCTTCGAGGACAAGCTGATCGTCAACGCCAGCCAGGAACGCATCGACGATCTGCGCGCCCTGCTGCAACAGCTCGACACCGCGCCCAAGCGCCTGCTGATCAGCGTCGACAACAACGACAGCAACTTCCAGGACAACCACGGCAACGCCCGCGTGATCCGCTACGGCACAGCCAATCGCGAAGGCGGCATGCAGCAGGTGCAGGCCAGCGACGGGCAGCCGGCACTGATCCAGGTGGGCCAGAGCATTCCCGTCACCAGCACCGAAACCGATGGTTACGGGCGCCTCCAGAGCAACACCGAATACCGCAATGTCACCCAAGGCTTCTACGTCACGCCACGCCTGAGCGGCGACACGGTTCGTCTGCAAATCAGCACCAATAATGATCGAATGAGTCAGGAACGTGCCGATGTAGTGAAAGTTCAAAGCACCGACACGACCGTCACCGGCAAGCTCGGCGAGTGGATCACCCTGGCCGGGTTCAACCAGCAGAGCCAATCCGAACGCAGCGCTTCAAGCCTCAGTTACAGCACTCAGCGCGGTGAAAACATGACTCTGCGCGTCAAAGTCGACCTTCTCGACTGAACCCAGGCAATTCAAGGCCTCGACCAAAGGCCTTGAAACTGACCGCCAAGTCGCATTAGACCAAAGATGTAGTAAGCAGAAAAAAGCACTACAAAACATTTGACAGGCTCTTTTCGCCAAGGGCATGATGGCCTCGCTCCCGCTAATCAGAGGCCCTGGCAAGGGTCTTCGAGGTGCGCTCCTCCCACCGTGGAGGCACCTCGTGTCCATACGGCCCACAAGGCGGTTCGACGGGATTGCGACTGCAACGAAGAAGTTGTCCCGAGGGACGGAAGCGCATCACCGCAGTTCTGGCAATCGCGTCGCACCGCAGCAAGGCAACCACGAGCCGACCTGCAGGGCACACCTTCGCCTGGCCGCACACCCCTTCCCCCTTCGAGCCTTCTGCGTTCGCCGCCGCACGCCCCCGGACAGGACAGCCGCCTGGCTTCTGATCCGCGTATCCGAGCATCAGCACAATTACACTCAAGATCGATGCGACGAGGTTTATTTCCATGGCACTGACACGCGAACAGCAAATTGCAGCCCTCGAGAAAGACTGGGCCGAAAACCCGCGCTGGAAAGGCGTGACCCGTACCTACACCGCCGCTGATGTCGTTCGCCTGCGTGGCTCGCTGCAGCCAGAGCACACCTTTGCTCGCCAAGGCGCAGAAAAACTGTGGAAGCTGGTCACCGAAGGTGCCCACCCATCCTTCCGCCCAGAAAAAGATTTCGTCAACTGCATGGGCGCCCTGACCGGTGGCCAGGCAGTGCAGCAGGTAAAAGCTGGCATCCAGGCCATCTACCTGTCCGGCTGGCAAGTTGCCGCCGACAACAACTCGGCCGAGTCGATGTACCCCGACCAGTCGCTGTACCCGGTCGACTCGGTACCAACCGTGGTCAAGCGCATCAACAACGCCTTCCGCCGCGCCGACCAGATCCAGTGGAAAGCCGGCAAGAACCCGGGCGACGATGGCTACATCGACTACTTCGCACCGATCGTGGCTGACGCCGAAGCCGGTTTCGGCGGCGTGCTGAACGCCTACGAGCTGATGAAGAACATGATTGAAGCGGGCGCCGCCGGCGTGCACTTCGAAGACCAGCTGGCCTCGGTGAAAAAATGCGGCCACATGGGCGGCAAGGTCCTGGTGCCGACCCAGGAAGCCGTGCAGAAGCTGGTTGCAGCGCGTCTGGCCGCCGACGTCTCGGGTGTGCCGACCATCATCCTGGCCCGTACCGACGCCAACGCCGCCGACCTGCTGACCAGCGACTGCGACCCGTACGACCAGCCGTTCGTGATCGGCGAGCGTACCCGTGAAGGCTTCTACAAGGTGCGCGCCGGCCTCGACCAGGCCATCGCCCGCGGCCTGGCCTACGCCCCGTACGCCGACCTGATCTGGTGTGAAACCGCCAAGCCGGACCTGGAAGAAGCCCGTCGCTTCGCCGAGGCGATCAAGAAGGAATACCCAGACCAGATCCTGTCGTACAACTGCTCGCCTTCCTTCAACTGGAAGAAGAATCTGGACGACGCCACCATCGCCAAGTTCCAGCGCGAGCTGTCGGCCATGGGCTACAAGCACCAGTTCATCACCCTGGCCGGCATCCACAACATGTGGCACGGCATGTTCAACCTGGCGCACGACTACGCCCGCAACGACATGACCGCCTACGTGAAGCTGCAGGAGCAGGAATTCGCCGACGCGAGCAAAGGCTACACCTTCGTGGCGCACCAGCAGGAAGTCGGTACCGGCTACTTCGACGACATGACCACCGTGATCCAGGGTGGCGCCTCGTCGGTGACCGCACTGACCGGTTCGACCGAGGAAGAGCAGTTCCACTGAGCGCAGTGAGCTGTTGAGCAAGGCCCGGGATTCGCGAGGATTCCGGGCCTTCTTCATTGTTTTCAGGCCAAACGCCCCCTGTAGGAGCGGCCTTGTGTCGCGAAAGGGCCGCAAAGCGGCCCCGGCGATCTTTGCGTCAACGCTGAAACCCTGGGGCCGCTCCGCGCCCCTTTCGCGACACAAGGCCGCTCCTACAGGGATCGCGTCGCCGGCAAAACCCAGGATCAGGTCTAAGCTTGTGGCTACCCCACAGCAAGGACTGCCCATGCCCCGCCCTGGCCACCTGCTCACCCTCGCCGTCGCAGCCGCCGCCGTCTATCTATATGCGCTGACCAGCGACAACGCCCTGCTCGGCCTGCTGGTCAAACCCATTCCGGTGCTCGCCCTGATTGCCTGGCTGAGCACCACCCCCGTCACACCCTATCGTCGCTGGATCATCGTCGGCCTGGCCTTCTCAGTGCTTGGCGACATACTCCTGGCCATTCCCCGTGACCTGTTCGTGTTCGGCCTCGCGGCGTTTCTTTGCGCCCACCTGGCCTACCTGCGCGGCTATTGCAGCCTCACATGGCGCCCGGCCTACCCGGCCCTGGCCTTCGCCGTGCTGATCGGCGGTTCGCTGTTCGGCCTGCTCGCCGGCCATGGCCTGGGTCCACTGCTGATCCCGGTGGTACTCTACGCCCTGACCATCGGCGCCATGCTCTGGCGCGCCCTGGCCTGTGGTGGCCTGGCCGCGCTGGGCGCCTGCGCCTTCGTGTTCTCCGACAGCCTGATCGGCATCGACCGCTTCGTCAGCCCGTTCGCCGCCGCCGAGTACCTGATCATCCTCTTCTACTGGCTCGGCCAGTGGCTGATCGCCGCGTCGGTCAGCCGCGACGCAAGCGACAAAGTATTGATCCAGAGCGGTACGCGCAGCGCCGGAAGCTGCTAGAACGAGAGTTTTTCGCATTTGCAAGAGGGGCGCTCGGCAGATGAACTTTGCAAGGGCCAGAACAGCAAAAACATTACAGGCCAGATCAAATGATATTAATTATCATTACGCAATTAGCCCGTCATTACGCGGGGCAAGAAACATAATTAACAAATCCGCGCCCAATGCCCGAAACTCAAGGGTTTCAGCCAGTTACGAAAGATTTTTGTTCTTAAACCTACGAATAAATTTGCAACGGAAATTTTACTTGCACTGGGTTTACCCATAAAATCAGCGCGATTGATTCAGCTGCGACATTTGGTCACTGCGTCTGCGACACCACGTCGCCGCTCTACTTTATTTCAGACTGCAGAGCTGGGTCTCTGTATAAGGATTTCTAGCATGTCCGATTCGGCAGGACTCATCGCCCACAACTGGGGCTTTGCCATCTTCCTCCTGGGTGTCGTCGGCCTGTGTGCCTTCATGCTCGGCCTGTCCAGCCTGCTCGGTAGCAAGGCCTGGGGTCGCGCCAAGAACGAACCCTTCGAATCCGGCATGCTGCCCGTCGGCAGCGCCCGCCTGCGCCTGTCCGCCAAATTCTATCTGGTCGCGATGCTGTTCGTGATCTTCGATATCGAAGCCCTCTTCCTGTATGCATGGTCTGTGTCCGTCCGCGAAAGCGGCTGGACCGGATTCGTCGAAGCTCTCATTTTCATAGCAATTCTGTTGGCAGGTCTTGTCTACCTATGGCGCGTCGGGGCGCTCGATTGGGCTCCCGAAGGTCGCCGCAAGCGGCAAGCGAAGCTGAAACAATGAGGCTTTGGCATGCAATACAATCTCACCAGAATCGATCCGGACGCACCCAACGAGCAGTATCCGGTCGGTGAGCGGGAAACCGTCACCGATCAACTGCTGGAAGACCAGGTCCACAAGAACATCTACATGGGGAAACTCGAAGATGTGCTGCGTGGCGCGGTCAACTGGGGTCGCAAGAACTCCCTCTGGCCGTACAACTTCGGCCTTTCCTGCTGCTACGTGGAAATGACCACGGCCTTCACGGCGCCCCACGACATCGCCCGCTTCGGCGCCGAAGTCATCCGGGCCTCGCCGCGCCAGGCCGACTTCATGGTCATCGCCGGTACCTGCTTCGTCAAAATGGCGCCGATCATCCAGCGCCTGTACGAGCAGATGCTCGAGCCCAAGTGGGTCATCTCCATGGGTTCGTGCGCCAACTCCGGCGGCATGTACGACATCTACTCGGTCGTTCAGGGGGTCGACAAGTTCCTCCCCGTGGACGTCTATGTGCCTGGCTGCCCGCCGCGCCCCGAGGCATTCCTGCAAGGCTTGATGCTGCTGCAGGAATCGATCGGCCAAGAACGACGCCCGCTTTCCTGGGTGGTTGGTGATCAAGGCATCTACCGTGCCGAGATGCCAGCCCAGAAAGACTTGCGTCGCGAACAGCGCATTGCGGTAACCAACCTGCGCAGCCCCGACGAAGTCTGATCCAGCGACCTGCCGCCCGCTCCCGAAGGAGCCGGCGGCCTGGCTTCATTCTTAACGCTGACCCAAAGCGACCGAGACCATGACAGCGGACAACGCTATTTATATTCCGCCCTACAAGGCTGACGACCAGGATGTGGTCGTCGAACTGCACAACCGTTTTGGCGCCGAGGCATTCGTCGCCCAGGAAACCCGCACCGGCATGCCGGTACTGTGGGTAAAACGTGCCCAGCTCAAGGAAGTGCTCAGCTTCCTGCGCGGCGTCGCCAAGCCGTACAGCATGCTGTACGACCTGCACGGCGTCGACGAGCGCCTGCGCACCCAGCGCCGTGGCCTGCCCGCCGCCGATTTCAGCGTGTTCTACCACCTGCTGTCGGTCGAGCGTAACAGCGACGTGATGATCAAGGTGTCGCTCAGCGAGGGCGACCTGAACCTGCCGACCGTGACCGGCATCTGGCCGAACGCCAACTGGTACGAGCGCGAAGTCTGGGACATGTTCGGCATCGATTTTGCCGGCCACCCGCACCTGAGCCGCATCATGATGCCGCCGACCTGGGAAGGCCACCCGCTGCGTAAGGACTACCCGGCCCGCGCCACCGAGTTCGACCCCTACAGCCTGACCCTGGCCAAGCAGCAGCTTGAAGAGGAATCGGCGCGCTTCAACCCCGAAGCCTGGGGCATGAAGCGTCACGGCGCCAACGAGGACTACATGTTCCTCAACCTCGGCCCGAACCACCCCTCGGCCCACGGTGCCTTCCGCATCGTCCTGCAGCTGGACGGCGAAGAGATCGTCGACTGCGTACCGGACATCGGCTACCACCACCGTGGCGCCGAGAAGATGGCCGAGCGCCAGTCCTGGCACAGCTTCATTCCCTACACCGACCGTATCGACTACCTCGGCGGGGTGATGAACAACCTGCCGTACGTCCTGGCGGTGGAAAAGCTGGCCGGTATCAAGGTGCCGCAGAAAGTCGACGTGATTCGCATCATGCTCGCCGAGTTCTTCCGCATCACCAGCCACCTGCTGTTCCTGGGTACCTACATCCAGGACGTCGGCGCCATGACCCCGGTGTTCTTCACCTTCACCGACCGCCAGCGCGCCTACACCGTGATCGAAGCGATTACCGGTTTCCGCCTGCACCCGGCCTGGTACCGCATCGGTGGCGTCGCCCACGACCTGCCGCGCGGCTGGGACAAGCTGGTCAAGGACTTCGTCGAATGGCTGCCCAAGCGCCTCGACGAGTACGAGAAGGCCGCGCTCAAGAACAGCATCCTCAAGGGTCGTACCATCGGCGTCGCCGCGTACAACACCAAGGAAGCCCTGGAATGGGGCACCACCGGTGCCGGCCTGCGAGCCACCGGCTGCGACTTCGACCTGCGCAAGGCGCGCCCCTACTCCGGCTACGAGAACTTCGAGTTCGAAGTGCCGCTGGCCCACAACGGCGATGCCTACGATCGCTGCATGGTCCGCGTCGAGGAGATGCGCCAGAGTATCCGCATCATCGACCAGTGCCTGCGCAACATGCCGGAAGGCCCGTACAAGGCGGATCACCCGCTGACCACGCCGCCGCCGAAAGAGCGCACCCTGCAGCACATCGAGACCTTGATCACCCACTTCCTGCAAGTCTCGTGGGGCCCGGTCATGCCGGCCAACGAGTCGTTCCAGATGATCGAGGCGACCAAGGGCATCAACAGTTACTACCTGACGAGCGACGGCGGCACCATGAGCTACCGCACCCGGATCCGTACCCCGAGCTACCCGCACCTGCAGCAGATCCCTTCGGTGATCAAAGGCAGCATGGTCGCGGACCTGATCGCGTACCTGGGCAGTATCGACTTCGTTATGGCTGACGTGGACCGCTAAGCATGAACAGCACGCTTATCCAAACCGACCGTTTCGCCCTGAGCGAAACCGAGCGCTCGGCCATCGAGCACGAGATGCACCACTACGAGGACCCGCGCGCGGCGTCCATCGAGGCCCTGAAGATCGTCCAGAAAGAGCGCGGCTGGGTGCCGGACGGCGCCATCTACGCCATTGGCGAAGTGCTGGGCATCCCCGCCAGCGACGTCGAGGGCGTGGCCACCTTCTACAGCCAGATCTTCCGCCAGCCGGTCGGTCGCCACATCATCCGCGTGTGCGACAGCATGGTCTGCTACATCGGCGGCCATGAGTCGGTGGTCAGCCAGATCCAGAGCGAGCTGGGCATCGGCCTCGGCCAGACCACCGCAGACGGCCGCTTCACCCTGCTGCCGGTGTGCTGCCTGGGCAACTGCGACAAGGCCCCGGCGCTGATGATCGACGACGACACCTTTGGCGACGTGCAGCCTGCCGGCGTCTCCAAGCTGCTGGAGGGTTACGTATGACCATCACTTCCTTCGGCCCGGCCAACCGCATTGCGCGTACCGCCGAAACCCACCCGCTGACCTGGCGCCTGCGTGACGACGGCGAGCCGGTCTGGCTTGCCGAGTACGAGTCCAAGAACGGCTACGCCGCCGCGCGCAAGGCTCTGGCCGACATGTCCGCCGACGACATCGTGCAGAGCGTCAAGGACTCCGGCCTCAAGGGCCGTGGCGGCGCGGGCTTCCCCACTGGCGTGAAGTGGGGCCTGATGCCCAAAGATGAATCCATGAACATCCGCTACCTGCTGTGCAACGCGGATGAAATGGAGCCCAACACCTGGAAAGACCGCATGCTGATGGAGCAACAGCCCCATCTGCTGGTCGAGGGCATGCTGATCAGCGCCCGTGCGCTGAAAGCCTACCGCGGCTATATATTCCTGCGTGGCGAATACACCACTGCGGCAAAGAACCTCAACCGCGCCATTGACGAAGCCAAGGCCGCAGGCCTTTTGGGCAAGAACATCCTCGGTTCGGGCTTCGACTTTGAGCTGTTCGTGCACACCGGCGCCGGCCGCTATATCTGCGGTGAAGAAACCGCGCTGATCAACTCGCTGGAAGGCCGCCGCGCCAACCCACGCTCCAAGCCGCCCTTCCCTGCCGCGGTCGGCGTGTGGGGCAAGCCGACTTGCGTCAACAACGTCGAGACCCTGTGCAACGTGCCGGCCATCGTCGCCAATGGCAACGACTGGTACAAGTCGCTGGCCCGTGAAGGCAGCGAGGACCACGGCACCAAGCTGATGGGTTTCTCCGGCAAGGTGAAGAACCCCGGCCTGTGGGAACTGCCGTTCGGCGTCACCGCCCGCGAGCTGTTCGAAGACTACGCCGGCGGCATGCGCGACGGCTTCAAGCTCAAGTGCTGGCAGCCAGGCGGCGCCGGTACCGGCTTCCTGCTGCCCGAGCACCTCGATGCACAAATGTATGCCGGTGGTATCGCCAAGGTCGGTACCCGCATGGGTACGGGCCTGGCCATGGCGGTCGACGACAGCATCAACATGGTCTCGCTGCTGCGCAACATGGAAGAGTTCTTCGCCCGCGAATCCTGCGGCTGGTGCACGCCGTGCCGCGACGGCCTGCCGTGGAGCGTGAAGATGCTGCGCGCCCTGGAGAAAGGCCAGGGCCGCGCCGAAGACATCGAGACCCTGCTGGGTCTGGTCAACTTCCTCGGCCCAGGCCGCACCTTCTGTGCTCACGCACCAGGTGCCGTCGAGCCATTGGGCAGTGCCATCAAATATTTCCGCTCGGAATTCGAGGCCGGTGTAGCCCCAGCCAGTGCTGGTAGCGAAGCCCTGCGCCCGAACCTGGCGAAGCCGATCGTGGTCGGCGCATAACAAGATGAACAGCGGATGGTCCGTGCCATCCGCCAGCTCGCCGGCCGGCCCGAACGATTCGTGGCTGGCCGCGAGCTCACCGATTTCCATTAGCCACGCCCGCCCACGCGGGCCAACGAAGAACTTTGAACAATGGCCACTATCCACGTAGACGGCAAAGCGCTCGAAGTCAACGGTGCGGACAACCTGTTACAGGCCTGTCTGTCGCTCGGCCTCGACATCCCCTATTTCTGCTGGCACCCGGCGCTCGGTAGCGTCGGCGCCTGCCGGCAGTGCGCGGTCAAGCAGTACACCGACGAGAACGACACCCGTGGTCGTATCGTCATGTCCTGCATGACCCCTGCCTCCGACGGCACCTGGATTTCCATCGACGATGAAGAGTCCAAGGCGTTTCGCGCCAGCGTCGTCGAATGGCTGATGACCAACCACCCGCACGACTGCCCGGTGTGCGAGGAAGGCGGTCACTGCCACCTGCAGGACATGACGGTAATGACCGGCCACAACGAGCGCCGCTACCGTTTCACCAAGCGTACCCACCAGAACCAGGACCTCGGCCCGTTCATCGCTCATGAGATGAACCGCTGCATCGCCTGCTACCGCTGCGTGCGCTACTACAAGGACTACGCTGGCGGCACCGACCTGGGCGTGTATGGCGCCCACGACAACGTGTATTTCGGTCGCGTCGAAGACGGCGTGCTGGAAAGCGAGTTCTCCGGCAACCTCACCGAGGTCTGCCCGACCGGTGTGTTCACCGACAAGACCCACTCCGAGCGCTACAACCGCAAGTGGGACATGCAGTTCGCCCCGAGCATCTGCCATGGCTGCTCCAGCGGCTGCAACATCAGCCCCGGCGAGCGCTACGGCGAACTGCGCCGCATCGAGAACCGCTTCAACGGCTCGGTGAACCAGTACTTCCTGTGCGACCGTGGCCGCTTCGGTTATGGCTACGTCAACCGCAAGGACCGTCCACGCCAGCCGTTCCTCGCCGATGGCAGCAAGCTGAGCCTGGACGCCGCCCTGGACAAGGCCGCCGACCTGCTGCGCGGCCGCACCATCGTCGGCATCGGCTCGCCACGCGCCAGCCTCGAGAGCAACTACGGCCTGCGTGAGCTGGTCGGCGCCGAGTACTTCTACTCGGGCATGGAAGCTGGCGAACTGGCCCGCGTGCGACTGGCGCTGAACGTGCTGAATGACAGCCCGCTGCCGGTCCCGACCCTGCGCGACATCGAAGACCACGACGCCGTGTTCGTGCTCGGCGAAGACCTGACTCAGACCGCCGCCCGCCTCGCCCTGGCCGTGCGCCAGGCCACCAAGGGCAAGGCCGAGGCCATGGCCGACGCCATGCGCGTACAGCCTTGGCTGGACGCCGCGGTGAAGAACATCGGCCAGCACGCGCTGTACCCGCTGTTCATCGCATCCTTGGCTGAAACCAAGCTGGACGACGTCGCCGAAGAGTGTGTACACGCCGCTCCCGCTGACCTCGCCCGCATCGGTTTCGCCGTGGCCCACGCCATCGACCCGAGCGCGCCTGCCGTCGCCGGCCTGGACGAGGAAGCCAAGGCCCTGGCCCAGCGCATCGCCGACGCCCTGGTCGCCGCCAACCGCCCTCTGGTGGTCGCCGGCACCTCCCTGGCGGATCCAGCGCTGATCGAAGCCGCCGCCAACATCGCCAAGGCCCTCAAGCTGCGCGAGAAGAACGGTTCGCTGAGCCTGGTCGTGCCTGAGGCCAACAGCCTCGGCATGGCGATGATGGGCGGCGAGTCCGTCGACGCCGCCCTGGACGCGGTCATCAGCGGCAAGGCCGACGCCATCGTCGTGCTGGAAAACGACCTGTACGCCCGCGTACCGGCTGCCAAGGTCGACGCCGCCCTGGCCGCCGCCAAGGTAGTGATCGTTGCCGACCACTCCAAGACCCCGACCCTCGACCGCGCCCACCTGGTGCTGCCGGCCGCCTCCTTCGCCGAAGGCGACGGCACCCTGGTCAGCCAGGAAGGCCGTGCCCAGCGCTTCTTCCAGGTGTTCGACCCGCAGTACCTGGACAGCAGCATCCAGATTCACGAAGGCTGGCGCTGGATGCACGCCCTGCGTGCCACCCTGCTCAACAAGCCGGTGGACTGGACCCAGCTGGACCACGTCACCAGCGCCTGCGCCGAAGCCGCCCCGCAACTGGCCGGCATCGTCAACGCCGCACCAAGCGCCGCATTCCGCATCAAGGGCATGAAGCTGGCCCGTGAGCCGCTGCGCTACTCGGGCCGCACCGCCATGCGCGCCAACATCAGCGTGCACGAGCCGCGTACCCCACAGGACAAGGACACCGCGTTCGCCTTTTCCATGGAAGGCTACTCGGGCTCGGCCGAGCCGCGCCAGCAAGTGCCGTTCGCCTGGTCGCCGGGCTGGAACTCGCCGCAAGCCTGGAACAAGTTCCAGGACGAAGTGGGTGGCCACCTGCGTGCCGGTGACCCGGGCGTGCGCCTGATCGAGTCGCAGGGCGACCGCCTGAACTGGTTCACCGCCATTCCGGGCGCGTTCAACCCGGCCCGCGGTACCTGGACCGCCGTACCGTTCTTCCACCTGTTCGGCAGCGAAGAGTCCTCCTCGCGCGCCGCCCCGGTGCAGGAACGCATCCCGGCCGCCTACGTCGCCCTGGCCAAGTCCGAGGCCGACCGCCTGGGCGTCAACGACGGCGCGCTGCTGAGCCTGAACGTGGCCGGCGTGTCGCTGCGTCTGCCGCTGCGTATCAATGAAGAACTGGGCGCTGGCCTGGTTGCGTTGCCCAAAGGCCTGGCCGGCATTCCGCCCGCCATCTTCGGTGCAGCCGTCGAAGGCCTGCAGGAGGCAGCACAATGAGCTGGTTCACCCCCGAAGTGATCGATGTGATCATTCAGGTCGTCAAGGCCATCGTGGTGCTGCTGGCCGTGGTGGTCTGCGGCGCGCTGCTCAGCTTCGTCGAACGACGCTTGCTGGGCTGGTGGCAGGACCGCTACGGTCCGAACCGTGTCGGCCCGTTCGGCATGTTCCAGATCGCCGCCGACATGCTGAAGATGTTCTTTAAGGAAGACTGGAACCCGCCCTTCGTCGACAAGATGATCTTCACCCTGGCGCCGGTCGTGGCCATGAGCGCCCTGCTGATCGGCTTCTCGATCATCCCGATCACCCCGGGCTGGGGCGTGGCCGACCTGAACATCGGCTTGCTGTTCTTCTTCGCCATGGCCGGTCTGTCGGTCTACGCCGTGCTGTTCGCCGGCTGGTCGTCGAACAACAAGTACGCCCTTCTGGGCAGCCTGCGGGCTTCGGCACAGACCGTGTCGTACGAAGTGTTCCTGGGCCTGGCGCTGATGGGCGTGGTGGTGCAGGTGGGCTCGTTCAACATGCGCGACATCGTTGATTATCAAGCCCAGAACCTGTGGTTCATCATTCCGCAGTTCTTCGGCTTCTGCACCTTCTTCATCGCTGGCGTCGCCGTGACTCACCGTCACCCGTTCGACCAGCCGGAAGCGGAACAGGAACTGGCCGACGGCTACCACATCGAATATGCCGGCATGAAATGGGGCATGTTCTTCGTGGGTGAGTACATCGGCATCATCCTGATCTCGGCGCTGCTGGTAACCCTGTTCTTCGGTGGCTGGCACGGTCCGTTCGGTATCCTGCCGCAAGTACCGTTCCTGTGGTTCGCCCTGAAGACCGCGTTCTTCATCATGCTGTTCATCCTGCTGCGCGCCTCGATCCCGCGCCCACGCTATGACCAGGTGATGGACTTCAGCTGGAAGTTCTGCCTGCCGCTGACCCTGATCAATTTGCTGGTGACCGCTGCGATCGTGCTCTACAACACGCCAGCCGTCGCGGCCCAGTGAGGATTTGACCCATGTTCAAGTATATCGGCGACATCGTTAAGGGCACCGGCACACAGCTGCGCAGCCTGGCCATGGTGTTCTCCCACGGGTTCCGCAAGCGCGACACCCTGCAGTACCCCGAAGAACCCGTGTACCTGCCGCCGCGCTACCGTGGCCGCATCGTCCTCACCCGCGACCCCGACGGCGAGGAGCGCTGCGTGGCGTGCAACCTCTGCGCGGTGGCCTGCCCGGTCGGCTGTATCTCGCTGCAGAAGGCCGAGACCGAGGACGGCCGTTGGTACCCCGAGTTCTTCCGCATCAACTTCTCGCGCTGCATCTTCTGCGGCCTGTGCGAAGAGGCGTGCCCGACCACCGCGATCCAGCTGACTCCGGATTTCGAAATGGCCGAGTTCAAGCGTCAGGACCTGGTGTACGAGAAAGAAGATCTGCTGATCTCCGGCCCCGGCAAGAACCCTGACTACAACTTCTACCGTGTTGCGGGCATGGCGATCGCTGGCAAGCCGAAAGGCTCTGCGCAGAACGAAGCCGAGCCGATCAACGTGAAGAGCTTGCTCCCATAAGGACAGAAAGATGGAATTCGCTTTCTACTTCGCATCCGGTGTCGCCGTCGTCTCCACGCTGCGCGTGGTGACCGGCACCAACCCGGTGCACGCCCTGCTCTACCTGATCATTTCGCTGATCTCCGTGGCGATGATCTTCTTCTCCCTCGGTGCGCCATTCGCCGGCGCCCTGGAAGTGATCGCCTACGCCGGCGCCATCATGGTGCTGTTCGTGTTCGTGGTAATGATGCTCAACCTCGGACCGGCTTCGGTCGCCCAGGAGCGCGGCTGGCTCAAGCCCGGCATCTGGGCGGGGCCGGTGATCCTCGCCGCCCTTCTGCTGCTGGAGCTGCTGTACGTGCTGTTCGTCACCCCGTCGGGCGCCGCCATCAGCGGTACCACCGTCAGCGCCAAGGAAGTCGGCATCAGCCTGTTCGGCCCTTACCTGCTGGTGGTCGAACTGGCCTCGATGCTGCTGCTCGCGGCAGCCGTCACCGCCTTCCACCTGGGCCGCAACGAGGCGAAGGAGTAAATCATGGGTGCTATCCCTCTCGAGCATGGTCTGGCGGTCGCCGGCATCCTGTTCTGCTTAGGTCTGGTTGGCCTGATGGTCCGCCGCAACATCCTCTTCGTGCTCATGAGCCTGGAAGTCATGATGAACGCCTCCGCACTGGCGTTCATCGTCGCCGGTGCCCGTTGGGTCCAGCCCGACGGCCAGGTGATGTTCATTCTGGTGATCAGCCTGGCAGCCGCCGAGGCCAGCATTGGCCTGGCGATCCTGCTGCAGCTGTATCGCCGCTTCCACACTCTCGACATCGATGCTGCCAGTGAGATGCGCGGATGAACCTTATCTTCCTGACGTTCGTATTCCCCCTGATCGGCTTCCTGCTGCTGTCGTTCTCGCGCGGCCGCTGGTCCGAGAACCTGTCGGCGCTGATCGGCGTCGGCTCGGTCGGTCTGTCGGCGGCCACCGCCGCCTATGTGATCTGGCAGTTCAACGTCGCCCCGCCTGAAGGCGGCGCGTACAGCCAGCTGCTGTGGCAGTGGATGTCGGTGGACGGCTTCGCGCCGAACTTCACCCTGTATGTGGATGGCCTGTCGGTCACCATGCTGGGCGTGGTCACCGGCGTGGGCTTCCTGATCCACCTGTTCGCTTCCTGGTACATGCGTGGCGAAGCCGGCTATTCGCGCTTCTTCTCGTACACCAACCTGTTCATCGCCAGCATGCTGTTCCTGGTGCTGGGCGACAACCTGCTGTTCATCTACTTCGGCTGGGAAGGCGTGGGCCTGTGCTCGTACCTGTTGATCGGTTTCTACTACAGCAACCGCAACAACGGTAACGCGGCGCTCAAGGCGTTCATCGTCACCCGCATCGGCGACGTGTTCATGGCCATCGGCCTGTTCATCCTGTTCGTCCAGCTGGGTACCCTGAACGTGCAGGAACTGCTGGTGCTGGCACCGCAGAAGTTCCAGGCTGGTGACACCTGGATGGTCCTGGCCACCCTGATGCTGCTGGGTGGCGCGGTCGGTAAATCGGCCCAGCTGCCGCTGCAGACCTGGCTGGCCGACGCGATGGCCGGCCCGACTCCTGTTTCGGCACTGATCCACGCGGCCACCATGGTGACTGCGGGTGTGTACCTGATCGCCCGTACCAACGGCCTGTTCCTGCTGGCGCCGGACGTCCTGCACCTGGTCGGCGTCGTGGGTGGCGTGACCCTGGTCCTGGCCGGCTTCGCCGCCCTGGTACAGACCGATATCAAGCGTATCCTCGCCTACTCGACCATGAGCCAGATCGGCTACATGTTCCTGGCCCTGGGCGTCGGCGCCTGGGACGCGGCGATCTTCCACCTGATGACCCACGCCTTCTTCAAGGCCCTGCTGTTCCTTGCCTCCGGTGCGGTGATCGTCGCCTGCCACCACGAGCAGAACATCTTCAAGATGGGCGGCCTGTGGAAGAAACTGCCGCTGGCCTACGCCAGCTTCGTGGTCGGTGGCGCCGCCCTGGCCGCCCTGCCGATCCTGACCGTGGGCTTCTACTCCAAGGACGAGATCCTCTGGGAAGCCTTCGCCAGCGGCAACAGCGGCCTGCTGTACGCCGGCCTGGTCGGTGCGTTCATGACCTCGCTGTACACTTTCCGTCTGATCTTCATCGCCTTCCACGGCGAAGCCAAGACCGAAGCCCACGCCGGCCACGGCATCAGCCACTGGCTGCCGCTGGGCGTGCTGATCGTGCTGTCGACCTTCATCGGCGCCTGGATCCACCCGCCGCTGGCAGGCGTGCTGCCTGAAAGCGCAGGCCACGCCGGTGGCGAAGCCAAGCACTCGCTGGAGATCGCCTCGGGCGCCATCGCCATCGCCGGTATCCTGCTCTCGGCCCTGCTGTTCCTGGGCAAGCGCCGCTTCGTCACCGCAGTTGCCAACAGCGGTATCGGTCGCGTCCTGTCGGCCTGGTGGTTCGCCGCCTGGGGCTTCGACTGGATCTACGACAAGCTCTTCGTCAAACCTTACCTGCTGATCAGCCACATCCTGCGCAAGGACCCGGTTGACCGCAGCATCGGCCTCATTCCTCGCCTGGCTCGCGGCGGTCACGTCGCCATGAGCAAGACCGAGACCGGCCAGCTGCGCTGGTACACCGCCTCGATCGCCGTGGGTGCCGTGCTGGTGCTCGGTGCCGTGGTAGTGGCCGCGGTATGACTATGAATCTTGCGACTTTGCCAAAGGAAACCAACCCGTCATGATTTTGCCTTGGCTGATCCTGATCCCCTTCATCGGCGGCTTCCTGTGCTGGTTGGGTGAGCGCTTCGGCGCCACCCTGCCGCGCTGGATCGCGCTGCTGACCATGTCCCTGCTGCTTGGCATCGGCCTGTGGCTGTGGGCGAACGGCAACTACACCCTGGCTCCCGCCCCTGGCGCGGAGCCCGCCTGGGCCCTCGAATACAAGGTCGAGTGGATCAAGCGCTTCGGCATCAGCATCCACCTGGCCCTCGACGGCCTGTCGCTGCTGATGATCCTGCTCACCGGCCTGCTCGGCGTGCTGTCGGTGCTGTGCTCGTGGAAAGAGATCCAGCGCCACGTCGGCTTCTTCCACCTCAACCTGATGTGGATCCTTGGCGGCGTGGTCGGCGTGTTCCTGGCCCTGGACCTGTTCCTGTTCTTCTTCTTCTGGGAAATGATGCTGGTGCCGATGTACTTCCTCATCGCGCTCTGGGGTCACAGCTCCTCCGACGGCAAGAAGACCCGCATCTACGCGGCGACCAAGTTCTTCATCTTCACCCAGGCCAGCGGCCTGATCATGCTGGTGGCGATCCTCGGCCTGGTGCTGGTCAACTACAACAGCACTGGCGTGATCACCTTCAACTACAGCGACCTGCTCAAGGCCGAACTGCCGGCCGGCGTCGAGTACCTCCTGATGCTGGGCTTCTTCATCGCCTTCGCGGTGAAGCTGCCGGTGGTGCCGTTCCACTCCTGGCTGCCTGACGCTCACGCCCAGGCGCCGACCGCAGGTTCCGTGGACCTGGCAGGCATCCTGCTGAAGACCGCGGCCTACGGCCTGCTGCGCTTCGCCCTGCCGCTGTTCCCGAACGCCTCGGCCGAGTTCGCGCCGATCGCCATGACCCTGGGCCTGATCGGCATCTTCTACGGAGCCTTCCTGGCCTTCGCCCAGACCGACATCAAGCGCCTGGTGGCGTTCTCCAGCGTCTCGCACATGGGCTTCGTGCTGATCGGCATCTACTCCGGCAGCCAGCAGGCCCTGCAGGGCGCGGTGATCCAGATGCTGGCCCACGGCCTGTCGGCCGCCGCGCTGTTCATCCTGGCCGGCCAGCTGTACGAGCGCCTGCACACCCGCGACATGCGCGAGATGGGTGGCCTGTGGCACCGCATCGCTTATCTTCCAGCCATCAGCCTGTTCTTCGCCGCCGCATCGCTGGGCCTGCCGGGCACCGGCAACTTCGTCGGCGAATTCCTGATCCTGATCGGAAGCTTCGCCCACGTCCCATGGATCACCGTGATCGCCACCACCGGCCTGGTCTTCGGCTCGGTGTACTCGCTGATCATGATCCACCGTGCCTACTTCGGTCCGGCCAAGGCCGACACCGTGCTGGCCGGCATGGACGGTCGCGAGCTGATCATGGTGCTGGGCCTGGCGGGCCTGCTGATCCTGCTGGGCGTGTATCCGCAGCCGTTCCTGGACACCTCTGCCGCCACCATGAGCGGTGTGCAGCAGTGGCTCGGTTCCGCTTTCACTCAACTCGCTTCGGCCCGGTAAGAGCGCTATGGAATTCACCACTCAACACTTCATCGCATTGGCGCCGATGCTGATCACCACGCTCACCACGGTGGTGGTGATGCTGGCGATCGCCTGGAAGCGCAACCACTCGCAGACCTTCCTGCTGTCCACCGTGGGCCTGAACCTGGCCCTGCTGTCGATCCTGCCGGCGCTCAAGGTCGCGCCGCTGGCAGTCACCTCGCTTGTGACCATCGACAAGTTCGCCTGCCTGTACATGGCGATCATCCTGGTGGCGACGCTGGCCTGCGTCACCCTCGCCCACGCCTACCTGGGCGAAGGCTCCAAGGGCTTCCCGGGCAACCGTGAAGAACTGTACCTGCTGCTGCTGATGTCGGCACTGGGCGGTCTGGTGCTGGTCAGCGCCAACCACCTGGCTGGCCTGTTCATTGGCCTTGAGCTGCTGTCGGTGCCGGTCTACGGCCTGGTGGCGTACGCCTTCTTCAACAAGCGCTCGCTGGAAGCCGGCATCAAGTACATGGTGCTGTCGGCCGCCGGCTCCGCCTTCCTGCTGTTCGGCATGGCGCTGCTGTACGCTGACGCAGGCAGCTTGACCTTCGACCAGCTGGGCAAGGCCCTGGCCGCCACCAGCATGCCGAGCCTGCTGGCGCAACTGGGCCTGGGCATGATGCTGGTCGGCCTGGCCTTCAAGCTGTCGCTGGTGCCGTTCCACCTGTGGACCCCAGACGTGTACGAAGGCGCCCCGGCGCCGGTCGCCGCGTTCCTGGCCACCGCCAGCAAGGTCGCGGTGTTCGCCGTGGTCGTGCGCCTGTTCATGCTCTCCCCTGCCGCCAGCAGCGGCGTGCTGAGCACCGTGCTGGCGGTGATCGCGGTTGCCTCGATCATCATTGGCAACCTGCTGGCGCTGACTCAGAGCAACCTCAAGCGTCTGCTCGGTTACTCGTCCATCGCCCACTTCGGCTACCTGGTCATCGCCCTGGTCGCCAGCAAGGGCCTGGCCCTGGAAGCCATGGGCGTGTACCTGGTCACCTACGTGATCACCAGCCTGGGCGCCTTCGGCGTGATCACCCTGATGTCCTCGCCGTATGCCGGCCGTGACGCCGACGCCCTGTACGAGTACCGCGGCCTGTTCTGGCGCCGTCCGTACCTGACCGCGGTACTGACCGTGATGATGCTGTCGCTGGCCGGTATCCCGCTGACCGCGGGCTTCATCGGCAAGTTCTACATCATCGCCACCGGCGTCGAGTCGCACCTGTGGTGGCTGGTCGGCGCCCTGGTGATCGGCAGCGCCATCGGCGTGTACTACTACCTGCGCGTCATGGTCACCCTGTACCTGGTCGAGCCGAACCTGCGTCGCCACGACGCTCCGCTGAAGTGGGAACAGCGCACCGGCGGCGTGATGCTGCTGGCCATCGCCATCCTCGCCTTCGTGCTCGGTGTGTACCCGCAGCCGCTGCTGGAGATGGTGCAGCAGGCGGGTCTGCAACTGATCGGCTGATCGGCTGACTGCGTCACAAGACACCCCGCCTCGGCGGGGTGTTCTTTTTTGGGGCCGCTTTGCGGCCCCATGGCCATTACCGATCGACCACTGTGCTTCGTCTGCCCTTTGCAGCGTCAGACTCCCGCATTCGATCTGGAACCCCGTACCCATGCGCCCCACCCTCCCCTACTCCCTGCTGGCCCTGTTCGTCGCCGGCACCGCCCAGGCCGCCAATCGCGTCGAACTCGACCAGGTGCTGATCCAGGACCGGCAGCAATCCGAACTGGAAGCCGCCGCCGACCAGCTGCGCGAAATCCCCGGCGCCAGCAACCTGGTGGACATGGACAAGGTGGGCCAGGGCCGGGTGGCCAGCAACCAGGACGTGCTGGCCTATCAGCCGGGGGTGTTCGCCCAGTCGGCGGGCAACGACGGCATCAAGCTGTCGATCCGTGGTTCGGGCATCAACCGCGCGCCGGGCGCCCACGGCTCGGGCGTGTACACGATGTTCGACGGCCTGCCGCTGACCGGCCCGGGCGGCACGCCCTATGAACTGTTCGAAGCGCTGTGGCTGAGCCGCGCCGAAGTGCTGCGCGGCGCCAATGGCTTCGACCAGGGCTCGCTGGCCCTGGGTGGCGCGATCAACTACGTGACCCACACCGGTCACGATGCCGCGCCCTTGCAGGTGCGCTACGAAGTCGGCAGCCGTGGCTACCAGCGCCGGCACATCAGTACCGGACAGGTGCTGGGCAACCTCGACTACTACGTGGCCCTGACCGATGCCGAGTACGACGGCTATCAGGACCACAGCAGCGGCAGCGCCAAGGGCATCGCCGCCAACGTCGGCTACCGCTTCAACCCGAACCTGGAGACGCGCTTCTACCTGCGCTACCGGGAAACCGAGAACGACCTGGCCGGACGCCTGACCAAGGACCAGATCAAGCACCATCCCCGTGCCGCCAATCCAGCCTACCTGGCCCGCGACGACAGACGCCCGCAACCGGGCAGCACCTGGGTGGGCAACAAGACCACCTTCTTCCTGGATGACGATTCGCGCCTGGAGGCGGGGCTGGTCTATCACGACTACCCCATGGACCTGCGTGAAGGCCCGATGCGCCTTAAGGTCGCCTACACCGATGTCAGTGGCACGCTGAACTACTTGCGTCGCGACACGCTGTTCGGTCATGAGAGCAAGACCACCCTCGGCTGGCGCACCACCAAGCACCTGCCCAACAGCGGCGCTTCGCAGTTCGCTCGCCCCGGCGGCGACAATTTCGGTGCCCGCACCCGCGATTTCAGCTACCAGGGTTCGGACACCGTGCTGCATGCAGGCAACGACCTGGAGCTGATTCCGGACCTGTGGCTGACCACGGGCCTGGCGATGATCTACACCCGCCGCGAAAGCGACGTCACCTACCCAACCAGTGGCGGCAAGGTCAGTCAGCATGACTGGGACTACGCCCCACGCCTGGGCCTGCGTTACGACCTCCGCCCGGACCTGCAGGTCTACGGCAACCTCAGTCGCTCGGTGGAGCCGCCGCACCCGTGGTCGCTGGTCTGGAGTGCGCCAGTCGCCAACCAACCCATGAAGATGCAGAACCAGACCGCCGCCACCCTGGAACTAGGCGCCCGCGGCGATTCGGCACTGGGACGCTGGGACCTGGCCTGGTACTACGCTCAGGTACGCCACGAACTGTTAAACGTGGAAGTCGTGCAAGGCTTGCCGTTCAAGGAGTTCAACGCCAGCCCCACCGTGCACCAGGGCATCGAGGCCGGCCTGGACAGCCTCCTCTGGGAACAACCGGGCACCGGCAAGCTCAGCTTGCGCCAGGCCTACACCTTCAGCGACTTCCACTACCGCGACGACGACACGTTCGGCGACAACCGCCTGCCCGGCATCCCCATGCACTACTACCAGGCCGAACTGCGCTACGACTGGCCGAGAGGCTTCCATGCCGGGGTTAACACGCAGATGGCCTCCAAGGTGCAGGTGGACTACGCCAACAGCTACCACGCCGACGCCTACGCCCTGCTCGGCGCGCGCCTGGGCTGGGATTCGCCGAAACGGGATTGGCAGACCTGGCTCGACCTGCGCAACCTGACCAACAAACGTTACGCGGCGACGGTGACGCCGGGGTACAACGATGCCGGGCAAGACATCGCCCGCTCGACGCCGGGTGAAGGGTTTGGGGTGTATGCGGGGGTTTCCTACAGCTTCCGATAATCGCCAATGGCGGTGCGCCGATGCGACTTGCCCCACGATGGTCCTCATGAAGGCAACTGCACCTGCGGCTTGGTCGAGGCAAAGATCGCCCAGCTGGAGATGAACAACGCCGCGATCAACGGCCCGATCACGAAGCCATTGAGCCCGAACACCGCCAGCCCACCGAGTGTCGACACCAGCACTAGGTAATCCGGCATCCGCGTATCCTTGCCCACCAGGATTGGCCGCAGTAGGTTGTCCACCAATCCGATCACCAGCACACCGAACGCGGTCAGCACGATCCCCTGCCAGATCGCCCCGGTCAGCAGGAAGTACAACGCCACCGGCCCCCAGACGATCCCAGCGCCCACCGCCGGCAGCAACGACAGGAACGCCATCAGCACCGCCCACACCAGCACGCTGGGAATGCCCAGCACCCAGAAGATCAGCCCGCCCAGCGCACCCTGGGTGATCGCCACCAGCAGGTTGCCCTTGACCGTGGCCCGTACCACGCGTTTGAACTTCAACTGCAGGCGGCGCTTCTGCTGCTCGGGCAGCGGCACCGCCTGGCGCACCTTGCGCGCCACCTCCGCGCCCTCGCGCAGGAAGAAGAACAGCAAATAGAGCATGATGCCGAAGCTCACCAGGAACTCGAAGGTGCCCTGGCCGAAGCTGAACGCCTGCCCGGCGAGGAACTGGCTGCCCTGGGTCGCCCACTTGGTGATCTTGTCACGCAGGCCATCGAGGTTGCCCATACCCATGCGGTCGAGGAAATGCTGGGCGTAGGCCGGCAGCATGTCCTTGCCGCGCTCGATATAGCCGGCGATATCCAGCTGGCCGCTTTCGATGCGCTGATACAGCGTCGCGCCCTCCTGCACCAGCAGGGCGCCGATGACGATCACCGGCAATACAGCGATCAGCAGGCAGATGACCAGCGCCGTCGCCGTGGCCAGGTTGCGCCGCCCACCAAAGCGCAGCAACAGCTGGCGTTGCAGAGGCGCGAAAAGAATCCCGAGGATCACCGCCCAGAAGATCGCGCCGGAGTACGGCAACAGGATCCAGATGAAGGCGATGGTCACCAGTGCCAGCAGCACGGTCAGGGCTTTGTTCTGCAATAAGGTTTCGTTCATGGGCATTCCTCGAGGGCTCAACAATTTAGTGCCCCGCGCGCCGGCAAAAGTGCCGTTGATCCAGATCAATACCTGAACATCGCCTCCGTCTTAGCATCCGCGCCTTTTGCCCCCGGTGCGCACCATGACCCCTCTCGCCAAGCCCGAACTGCTCGCCCCCGCTGGCACCCTCAAGACCATGCGCTACGCCTTCGCCTACGGCGCCGACGCGGTCTACGCCGGCCAGCCGCGCTACAGCCTGCGGGTGCGCAACAACGAGTTCGACCACGCCAACCTGGCCCTCGGCATCCAGGAGGCCCAGGCCCAGGGCAAGCGTTTCTACGTGGTGGTCAACATCGCCCCGCACAACGCCAAGCTCAAGACCTTCCTCAAGGACTTGGCGCCGGTGATCGAAATGGGCCCGGATGCACTGATCATGTCCGACCCGGGACTGATCATGCTGGTACGCCAGCACTTCCCGCAGATGCCCATCCACCTGTCGGTGCAGGCCAATACGGTGAACTGGGCCAGCGTGCAGTTCTGGCAAGGCCTGGGACTGACCCGGGTGATCCTGTCGCGGGAGCTGTCGTTGGAAGAGATCGAGCAGATCCGCCAGCAGGTGCCAGAGATGGAGCTGGAAGTCTTCGTGCACGGCGCGTTGTGCATGGCCTATTCCGGGCGCTGCCTGCTGTCGGGCTACATGAACAAGCGTGACGCCAACCAGGGCACCTGCACCAATGCCTGTCGCTGGAAGTACCAGGCTACCCCGGCCACCGAGAATGCCACCGGCGATATCGTCCGTGAGTGCGAGCCGACCCTGGGCCTCGGCGCGCCGACCGAGCAGGTGTTCCTGCTCCAGGAGTCCAACCGCCCCGGCGAAGAGATGCCGGCCTTCGAGGACGAGCACGGCACCTACATCATGAACGCCAAGGACCTGCGCGCCATCCAGCACGTCGAGCGCCTGGCCCGGATGGGCGTGCACTCGCTGAAGATCGAGGGCCGCACCAAGTCGCACTTCTACTGTGCCCGCGCCGTGCAGTCCTACCGCCAGGCCATCGACGACGCCGTGGCCGGGCGGCCGTTCGACCGCGGCCTGATGAGTAACCTCGAATCCCTCGCCCAGCGCGGCTACACCGAAGGTTTCCTGCGCCGCCACGTGCACGACGAGTACCAGAACTACGAGCGCGGCAACTCGGTGTCCGAGCGCCAGCAGTTCGTCGGCGAACTGACCGGAGTGCGCGTGGACGGCCTGGCCGAAGTGAAGGTGAAGAACCGCTTCGCCGTGGGTGACCACCTGGAGCTGATGACCCCGCGCGGCAATTACCACTTCGACCTGCACCGCCTGTGCGACCGCCTGCAGCAGGCCATCGAGGTGGCGCCGGGCGACGGCCATGTGGTGTACCTGCCGATTCCCGAGCAGGTCTCGCTGGAGTTCGGCCTGTTGATGCGCGACCTGGAGAGTGGCGAGGCCGCTGCCTGACAAATCTGTAATCCGCGCCTCAGGTGGCTGACAGGCGCGGGCGGCGAGGATCGTGGCAGTTCCGTAGCGAGAGCACGCCATGCCACCGACTCCAACCCGCCGCACCTTCGTCAAGGGCCTGGGTGCCGCCAGCGCCCTGGCCGGCCTCGGCCTCTGGCGCCCGCTGGCCCAGGCCGCCGAGGGCCGCCTGCCGCTGCACGAGCTGAGCGGCCTGCAGTTCGACCTGTTCATCGGCCAGACCCCGGTCAACATCACAGGCCGGCCGCGCACCGCGCAGACCATCAACGCCAGCCTGCCCGGCCCGCAGCTGCGCTGGCGCGAGGGCGACACCGTGACCCTGCGCGTGCGCAACCGCCTGGACCAGCCCACCTCGATCCATTGGCACGGCATCATCCTGCCGGCCAACATGGACGGCGTGCCGGGCCTGAGCTTCGCTGGCATCGAACCCGGCGGCGACTACCTCTACCAGTTCACCCTGCGCCAGAGCGGCACCTACTGGTACCACAGCCACTCCGGGCTGCAGGAGCAGGCCGGCGTGTACGGCGCCATCGTCATCGAGCCCCGCGAGCCTGAACCGCATCAGTACCAGCGCGACCATGTGCTGCTGTTCAGCGACTGGTCGGACCAGGCGCCAGAAGCGCTGATGGCCACCCTGAAGAAGCAGTCCGACGCCTTCAACTACCACAAGCGCACGGTCGGCGACTTCGTCGACGATGTCGCGCAAAACGGCTGGGGCAAGGCCGTCGACAACCGCTGGACCTGGGCGAAAATGCGCATGAGCCCGACCGACCTGGCCGACATCAGCGCCGCCAGCTACACCTACCTGCTCAACGGCCAGCCCCCGGACGGCAACTTCACCTGCCTGTTCCAGCCCGGCGAGACCGTGCGCCTGCGCCTGATCAACGCCTCGGCGATGACCTACTTCGACTTCCGCATTCCAGGCCTGAAACTCTCGGTAATCGCCGCCGACGGCCTGCCAGTGACACCGGTGAGCGTGGACGAGCTACGCATCGCCGTGGCCGAAACCTACGACGTGCTGGTCACCGTGGGCGACCTGCCCGCCTACACGCTGTACGCCCAGAGCATGGACCGCACCGGCTTCGCCCGTGGCACCCTGGCCCGTGCAGCGGGCTTGCAGGCCCCCGTACCCGAGCCAGACCCGCGCCCGGTGCTGACCATGGACGACATGGGGCACGGCGACATGGGTGGGATGGAGCATTCGAATATGCCAGCGATGAACCACGCCAACATGGCGGGCATGGACCACTCGAACATGGCCGGTATGGCCATGATGCAAGGCCACCCCGCCAGCGAGATCGACAACCCGCTGGTGGACATGCAGACCATGGCCCCCCGCGCCAACCTGGCCGATCCTGGTATTGGCCTGCGCGGCAACGGCCGCCGAGTGCTGACCTACGCCGACCTGCGCAGCCCCTACCCCGATCCGGACGGGCGCGAACCGTCGCGCAACATCGAGCTGCACCTGACTGGCCACATGGAACGCTTCGCCTGGTCGTTCGACGGCATCAAGTTCAGCGATGCCGAGCCCCTGCGCCTGAAATACGGCGAGCGGGTGCGCATCATCCTGGTCAACGACACCATGATGACCCATCCCATCCACCTGCACGGCATGTGGAGCGACCTGGAGGATGAACAAGGGCGCTTCCTGGTGCGCAAGCACACCATCGACATGCCACCCGGAAGCCGGCGCAGCTACCGCGTCAGCGCCGACGCCCTGGGCCGTTGGGCTTACCACTGCCACCTGCTCTACCACATGGAGACCGGCATGTTCCGCGAGGTACGGGTCGATGAATGAGAACCGCAACCGCCACATCGTCACCTGTGTCGCGCTTATGGCCTTGCTGGCCAGTGAACGGGCCCTGGCCGCGGGCATGGACCACATGAACCATGGCACCATGCCGATGGACCACGGCCAAATGAACCATGACAGCATGCCCATGGACCACAGCCAGATGAACCACACGGCGACGCCCCCCAGCCAACCGCGCACACCGCTTCCGGTGATCACCGACGCCGACCGCCGTGCCGCTTTCCCGCCGCTTCCGGGGCATCAGGTGCACGACCAGGCGACCAACTGGGCGGTGATCGTCGACCAGCTGGAATACCAGAACTTCGAAAGCAGCGGCGCCCTGAACTGGAACGCCACTGCCTGGGTCGGCGGCGATATCGACCGCCTATGGCTGCGCACCGAGGGTGAGCGGGAACAAGGCAAGACCCACAAGGCCGAGCTGCAGGCCCTCTGGGGCCATGCCATCAGCCCCTGGTGGGAACTGGTCGGCGGTGTACGCCAGGACTTCCAGCCCGCCAGCGGCCAGGGCTGGGCCGCCTTCGGCATCCAGGGCACGCCGCTCTACGGCCTGGAGCTGGAAGCCACCGCCTACGCCGGCGAGCGACAGCAGACCGCGCTGCGCCTGGAGGCCGGTTACGCTATGCTGCTGACCAATCGCTGGATCCTCGAACCGACCGTCGAAGCCAACTTCTTCGGGCGCAATGATGCCGGGCGCGAGCAAGGCTCGGGGCTGGCCGAAAGCGAAGTGGGCCTGCGCCTGCGCTACGAGATCACCCGCGCGTTCGCGCCCTATGTCGGCGTCAGCTTCAACCGCCTGCACGGCGACCGTGCAGACCAGGCCCGGGAGAATGGCGAGGACATCGGCCAGACTCGGCTGGTGGTGGGGTTACGCCTGCGCTTCTGAAGCACACGCGCTCCCACCAGGCCGCCACCTGGCCAATGAATCATGCTGTTTCATAGGAGCTCCACCATGCTGCGCAAACACCTGCTCACCCTCGGCCTGCTGGCCGTCACCGGCCTGGCCCAGGCCGCCGAGACCATCGATGTCTACCGCGATCCCAACTGCGGTTGCTGCAAGGAATGGATCAAGCACCTGAGCGACAACGGTTTCACCGTCAACGACCATGTCGAACCGAACATGAGCGCGGTCAAGCAACGCCTGGGCGTCGAGCCACGCCTGGCGTCGTGCCACACCGGGGTGATCGACGGCAAGTTCGTCGAAGGCCATGTGCCGGCCGAACAGGTACGCCTGCTGGCCAGACGCAACGACCTCAAGGGTATCGCGGTACCGGGCATGCCCATGGGTTCGCCGGGCATGGAGATGGGTGACCATAAGGACGCCTACCAAGTCATCGGCGTGACCCTGGATGGCCAGGATACCGTGGTCGCCAGCTACTGATGCTCAGCCTTGGGGCGCTGTTCCTCAGCGCCTTCGGCGCCGCCACCTTGTTGCCGCTGCAGTCCGAAGCGGTGCTGGTCGGACTGCTGATTCGCGAACCGAGTGCCTGGGCAACTCTGCTGCTGGTGGCCACCCTCGGCAATGTGCTCGGTTCCATCGTCAACTGGCTGCTGGGCCGGGCCGTCGATCACCTGCGCGAACGCCGCTGGTTTCCGTTCAGCGCCAGCCAGCTGGAACGCGCCCAGCAACGCTACCAGCGCTGGGGCCAGTGGTCGCTGCTGCTGAGCTGGATGCCGGTGATCGGCGACCCGCTGACTTTGATCGCCGGGATCATGCGCGAGCCGTTCTGGCGTTTCGTACTGCTGGTCACCCTGGCCAAGGGCGGGCGCTATATCGTGGTGGCAATGATCACCCTGGGCGGGTTTCACACAGGGTGATCGGAGGGATTCGAAGCGCTGGCTGAAGCCCGAAGGCCTCAGCCAGTGTTACGCTCAAGCCGCGTTGGCAGCCTGCAGGTTGCCAAGTAGGCGCCCTGCCTTGTCCAGCTTATTCTGCAACGTGTCCATGAACGATTGCGCGGTGTGGAACTGCAACAGATTGGGCTCCAGTTTACGCTGCCCGAAGAGGTCGCCGAAGGAGTGGGACTGCCCCACCGCCGTGTGGTCCAGGACCATTGAAGCGATTGCCTTTTCGGCAGCACTGCCCTTTTCGGCAAGATGCTCCAGGTGCTCGAACGACTGCGAGAGCGGACTAGCCGGCCGCTGTAGCGAATGGATGGTCGCGTTGAAGTCATTACGCGTAGGCAGAGCGACCTCATCATCAATCTTGACAAAGTCGAGCTTGACGGCCTGGAGCGACGTTACCGGATCAGACTGTTCGATGGTCGTCGCGTGATAAGCCACTTCAGGCTCCACAGGCCGTGCCGCGCTCGCTTGGGCTAATGTGCCGGCCACCACCGGATGGGTATGGTCGCTTGCATCCCCCACGACAACTGGCGCCACTGGATCAGGCTTCTGGGCGAACCGTTCGATGAACTCGGCATCGACCTCTTTGACAAACTCCACCACCGCTTCAGCCCCCACTTGCTCGGGATCCGGAAACTCGGCAAATCGCGAGGCCAGGAAAATTACCGCATCGAGCACCTTGGCGGCAGCCATCGAGTCGTTCTGCATAAGCGCGATACTGTCCGGAGACTGGGCTGCAATCAGGGTGTACCCACCGACAATATCGACCTTGTTAATACTTGTCTCGACCTTAAGCTCAGGCACAAGCTTGCCCAGCATGTCGATATTCGACAACAGGCAGTTGGCGTTACGCATGATATTGCTACCCGTGAGCTGTTCCGTGTAACTGGTCATGAACTGCTCGGTGGGCAGATGCTCCTGCTTCGCCAGTATCCCGTTGGCCTGCGACCTCATGACATCCGGCAGCCCCTTGGCCACCTGCTCGTTCAAAGAGCGCATCACGTCCGACGTCGAATCCGCGGCCTGCGCGCCCCCCGTCGCCACACTGGAACGAAAGCCGAGGAACTCGGCAATCGCGATGAATAGGCGCATCAGGATGCCATGCTTCTGCGGTTCCTCGTGACGTGCCAGGCGCTGCGCCGTTTCGCTGGTTTTTACCTCTTTGCAGTCACTGCCCGCGTTGACGGGGTCCAGGTCGGCGCCACACACCCAACTGGTTGAAACCGATTCAATCATCGTGCAAACCTCTTCTTGCAGCATCGTTTAACTTGTGGAAAAGACCGCTCTCACTCCAGCAAGAACAAAAGTCTTCTCCGCAGTAATTTGCCTCCAGCATGGTGGAAGCTGAGCAAACGATACTGGCGCTGCACATCAGGCCCCATCAGCCCTTATCGCCTTTTTTGCACTTTTCGGCGTTGGTGTGATGGCACGGTATTGGTTGATACGCAAGCATGAAAAAGCCGCAAGAGCCTGGACCCTTGCGGCGTCTAACATCCTTCAAGAAACCGGGTCTTCTCAGGCCATGATGCCAGCAGCCCTGAGCCCCTGGTTGTCATTGCGCAGGATTTCCTGGATCAGCTGACGCACCTGGTCGATCATCTTCGCCAAATCATCGGTACAGCGCTGGAACAACTCCTTCTGGTTACCGGCAACCGCCGCCTCAAGCTCCTGCTCCTTGGCCCAGACATCCTGCAACGACTTGATGGCATGGGCGATGCCCGTGCCGAAGGCTGCGCCACTCTGGGCCACGCCATTGAGCGTGTGCAATGTGGTATTGCGGGTGTCGATGCCGTTCTGCAGTTGCTTGACCTCGATACGATTCTCGGCGATCAGCTTCTTTGAGGCCATCGTCACCTCACCGGGCTTGGCAAACTCGGCAGCATGACTGGCTTGCTCCACTCCCTTGATACTCCGCGCATCCCCCAGATTTTTGAGCATCCCGGTGGTACCGCTGACCAGGGTGAACATACCCAATGCACCGCTGACAGCCGCCGAGGCGAACAGCGCATTGCTGGCGGTTCTCATCCAGCCGATCTGTTCCTTGCTCGCCAGCACGCTGACTTCGGCCTGGGTCCTGCGCCCCTGCGCATTGCCATCGCGCACCTGCATGGCGGCTCGGAGAATCGCCAGCAGGCTCTCCAGGTCCTGGCTGCAGGGCGTAGCCTGCGGCGTATCCAGGCTTACCCGCCCTTGCTTCTCGGCAAATGCCGCGCTCGTCGCTGCACCGGGCATGGCCAGCATCGCCCACAGCGGCTGCCCAACCTTCTGCCCCTCGGTGACCGGCAGTTGGGCATTCACGTGGGACGAATGATCAATAGTGGAAATAGACAGACTCATGATTGACTCCTTGATCAGGCAATGACGTTTCGGCAAGCAATATCGGCGCAGGCTTTGCTGCGGTTGTTCAACAGTTCCAGCAGTTGTTCGAAGCGTTGCTCCTTCCCCGCGAGCAGTTGTTCCAGCGCCTTGGCCAACTGCTCGAGAAAACTGTGTCCCTGGTCCAGCAGCAGGCGCATCTCCGCCAGCTGGGCCTCGCTGCGCAACGCCAGCCCCTGCATGATCGAACTGGCCGCCTGCCCGGCGCTGGACAGCGTGGTGGTCGCCATGCTGGCGCCTGTCAGGGTCATCTGTAGCTTGGCCTGGGTGCCCGCGCTGGCGGTCGAGATGACACCGGTGGAGGCGACGCTCTGGATCTTCTGGCCCACCGACAGGACCGCCTGAGCGACCTTGCCACTCACCTTGCCGGCCACCCGGGCAGCGACCACCGCGAGGCTACCGCCGCAGGTCAGCACCACCGAGGCCAGCGCCAGGGCGACTTCCACCGCCATCAGCACCGGCCCGAGGTACTTCATTACCTCCTTGGAGATGTGCCCGTCCTCGGCGGCCTGGTTCAACGACATGGACACCACGCCCATGACGCCACCGGCGATCATCAGCGCGCCCGCGACGGCGCCCAGGCCGGTGGCGACCATGACGGTCCCCACCACGATGGAGACGATGGCGGCGGCCCAGCCAAAAACCTTGGCGAACACGCTCGCCGTGCCAGCATCCCGGTGTCGCTGGGCCACCTCCTCCATCTTTTGCGCGTTGAGCGCCATCTGCTGGCGGTTCTGCTCGGTGAGCTGACGTACCTGCTGCAGATTCAGCTCGGTCTGGCGAGCACCCAACTGGCTCAGCAGTTCGGTGAGGCGAATATCCAACTCAGCGTCGGAGATGTCCCCGGCGAGCTGCCCAAGTATCAGTGCCCCGACATCGGGTACCGCGACCAGCACCGGTTGCATGAGGCCTTCGGCGTCGAACAGTTTGTCGACTACCTGCCCCTGTAGCTGTCCCGTCGCCAGTGGCGCCGGAGGATCCAGCCGGACATTCATGTCCTGCTTGATCGTTGCGATTCTGGACGGTGTGCCGGTCTCGCCGGGCAACTGGATCGCCGCACCCGGCAGACGCGGTTCCGATTCGATTTCAGCCGGCATCAGGAGCGGCTGCTCCACAGGAAGAAGTTCAGCTCGCATGACGTGCGCCCTCCTTCTGCTGCAGGGCCTCGAGCAGCACCTGTGCCTGACCTGCCAGACCGGCATGTTCGCTGTCCACCGCCAGGATCTGCGCCTGTTCGTAACCGCTGCGCGCCGAGGCAAGGTCGCCCAGGTGCTGGTGGCATTGAGCGGCATGGAAGGTGAAACGCGGGTCCTGCGGCGCGAGCATCGCGCCATAGGCATAAGCCGGCAATGCATCCTGGTAGCGCTCAAGGGCCTGGTAGGCACCTGCCACGCCCAGAAACGCCCGGGGATCGTAGTGGTTGAGTGCCGCCAGCCCCTTGAACATCGTCAGCGCATCCTCCAGCCGTCCCGCCTGGTAGAAGTTGAACGCTTGGGCATAAAGCGTTTCCAGTTGTGCCACGCAAACCCCGCGCAGCATGGCGAATGTGCCGCCATCGCCGAAGAAGCGCTCGATCGCATCGACGTTGTTGGCATCAGCATCGCCGCCGGCCATCTGTTGTACTACTGTCATCTCCTACCTCAGTTCTGCAGAATCTTGGACAGCATCGAGAACCAGGTCTCGACGAACTTCATCATCACCTCGGTGGAGGTGGTGTAGCGCGAACCCACGTCGTTGAGCAGGGTGGTCTGTTCGGTCACCTTGTCGTTGACGATGCGGGTGCGGTCGCTCAATGCCTGGGAGAAATTGGCCAACGGGTTGTTGTCCTTGTCCCAGGCGTACTGCGCTTTCAGATCGGTCATCGGCCCACTGACCTTGTGCAGGCGGCTACCGCTTGCACTCGACGCAGTGACGGATTGCGTGCCCTCGAGAAAATGCCGCACCGTGACGACCCCAGAGCCGTTGAAGGTGGGCTTGAACGTGTCCAGGCTCGAGAGCAGTCGGCGCTCGAAACTCTTCTCCCAACTGTCCGCATCGAGGTCATAGAGCTTGCGGTCGAAGAGGTTGAAACTACCGTCTTCCAGCTTGAAGGTGCCCTTGTCAGCCATCACCACGTTGACCTTCGACTGGATCACGCTGAAGATCTTCAGCTCCGCCGTGAGGCACCTGAGCTGCTCGCTAAGCTCGGTGCGTTCGGCCTTCTGCTTGCGCATGCGCAGGCCCATCGCCGCCATCACCAGCTCGTCCATGCGCAAGCGCTCACCCAGGTTCTGCAACTGCAAGGGAGCTCCCGGCAACCAGCCGGCATAAGCCTCGAGCAACTGGCAAAGCGCATCGACATGCTGCTCAGGCAGCGGTCGCGCCAGCAACCCCTCGAAATAGGGACGACTCTGCACCAGGCGCGCCTGCCCCTCGGGGCCCAACAACTGCTCGATGGCCTGCGCTCGATGTACCAGGTCCAGCGGCTGCCCCTGGCCGCCCATGGCCATGATCCCGTGTTGATCCAGGACCTCCTCCAGGCGCCTTATGTCTTGCCAGGTGTCCGGCGGCGCGACACGGTCTACATACGGCAATGGGACAGGGCGACTACTTGCTTCAATAGAACTGCTCATCATCTGTATCCGGTTGGCCAGGTACCCTTCTTGGGGTACATGCAGATGAGTCTATTGAAGGGCGAACAACCGCTCCGTCAGGCCCGGCCGCGATTTTGTAGTTTCCGGATAACGCTTTCTGACACCCGATGAGCGTCAGCCGATTCGCCCCAGCGGCTGGATGTTGATCTGCGTGGTGAGCTCCTGGAACGACAGCACCGGCAGCTCGAAATAGATGCCCTCGACCAGCTTGCGTACATAGCGGCGGATATCCATCGACACCACCAGCACGGGCCTGGCTTGAACATCCTGCAGGTCGCCCACCACGGCTTTCACCTGGGCGAGAAAGGCGTCGCTCTGCGCCGGCTCCAACGCCAGGTAGCTGCCGGCGCTGGTCTGGCGGATGCCACTGCGGATCATCTCCTCGACCGCAGGGTCCAGCAGATAGGCCGGCAGCAGGTTGTGGCCGCTGGCGTACTTGTAGCAGATGTAGCGCTTGAGGCTGCTGCGCACGTATTCGGCCAACTGCACCACATCCTTTTCCTTCTGCCCCCACTCCACGAGAGCCTCGAGAATCGAGCGCATGTTGCGGATCGAGATGCCCTCGCCCACCAGCCGCTGGAAGACCTCGGTGATGCGCTGCAACGGCAGGATGCGCTGCACCTCCTTGACCAGTTCCCCATAGCCCTGCTCCATCTGCTCCAGCAGGTAGCGGGTCTCCTGGATGCCGATGAAATCCCCGGCGTATTCGCACAAAACCTGCGAAAGATGCCAGGCGAGCACCTGGTCGATCGCCAGGAAGGCGCACCCGGCGCGCTCCAGGCGCTCACGCTGCGCCTGCTCCACCCATAGCGCCACACGCCCCGGCTGCAGGGCTTCGCCTTCCTCATAGGACACGCCGACAAGCGCCAACTGGCTGGGTTTTTCCTGCACCAGTAGCCGTTCCGGCATGAGCCGCCCACGCGCCACCGGCACTTCCTGCAACAGGATGCGGTACTCGCCGGGGCCAAGCGCGCTGGTAAAACGCAGGCGGATGCCGGGAAACGGCACGCCATGATCCAGGTACAGCGCCTGGCGCACCCGCGCCAGCTCGTCGTTCAGCGAGACGGCTTCAAGGGCGGCTTGCAGGCCACTGTCCACATCGATGAGCAAGGGCACGGTCAGAGCAAAAGCTTGTGTATCACCGGCCAACTTCGCCCTGCCGGTTGGTTTGAGCGTAGGCGCGCCGGCGCCGTTGGCCAACAGCGCCGGCAGGCCACCGCTCTGCTGCCGGCCGTCCTCCTCGATGCGTCGCTGGCGGATTACCCACCAGCCACCGCCGCCAACCAACAGCGCCAGGCTGAAGAAAGTAAACGTCGGAAACCCTGGGATAATACCGAACAATGCCAGCAGCGCGCCGCCGATCAATAAGGCCTTGGGCTGCGCCATCACCTGGCTGCCGATGTTCGCCCCCAGGTCGCGGGCACCTTCACCGTCGCGGGTGACGATGATGCCCGCGGTGATGGCGATGAGCAGCGCCGGCACTTGGCTGACCATGCCGTCGCCCACGGTGAGTACCGCGTAGAGCTGCAAGGCGTCGGCCGCCGTCATGCCCTTCTGCATCACGCCGATGGCCAGCCCAGCCAGCAAGTTGACCACGATGATCACCAAACCGGCGATGGCATCGCCCTTGACGAACTTCATCGCCCCGTCC
This sequence comes from Pseudomonas sp. P65(2024), assembly GCF_057480955.1. NCBI lineage: Bacteria > Pseudomonadati > Pseudomonadota > Gammaproteobacteria > Pseudomonadales > Pseudomonadaceae > Pseudomonas > Pseudomonas sp. P65(2024). The sequence continues at coordinate 62,017 of NZ_JBLIYX010000015.1, read as the reverse complement.
ATGGCCCCGTACATCTGGCTGGCCTTTTCCACTTCGCCACGGCGCGAACGGGCCTCGTTGACGTCGATGACCCCGGCGCGCAGGTCGCCGTCGATGCTCATCTGCTTGCCCGGCATGGCATCGAGGGAAAACCGCGCGCTGACCTCCGCCACCCGCTCGGCACCCTTGGTGATCACCAGGAACTGCACGATGGTGATGATCAGGAACAGGATGCAGCCCACCACCAGGTTGCCGCCGACCACGAAGTCGCCAAAGGTCTGCACGATCTGCCCGGCGTCGGCCTCCAGCAGGATCATCCGCGTGGTGCTGATCGACAGCGCCAGGCGAAACAGCGTGGTGACCAGCAGCACCGACGGGAACACCGAGAAATGTAGCGGCGAGACAACGTACACCGACATCATCATCAACACGACGGCGATGGTAATGTTCAGGGCGATCAGCAGGTCCAGCAACAGCGGCGGCAACGGCAGGATCATCATGAACACCACTGCCAGCAGCATCACCGCCAGCATCAGGTCCTTGCGCGCGCCGACATGGCCGAGCATCCGGGTCAAGGTGTTCATGACTGATCCTTGAGTCGCAGGTACTCGGCGAAGGTGGCCTGCGCCTGCTCCAGGCGGCCCGCCATCTGCTGCGCCTGGCTCAAGCACAGCCATAAGGATGCCTGCTGCTCGCCGGCGTCACGCAGCGTCAGGCACTGCTGCTCGGCGCGCGCCCAGTCGCCCAGCTCGAGGGCGGCCACTACCGAAGCGCGCCGCCCGGCGAGGTGATCGGGATCAACCCGCAACAGCACCTCCAGCAATGTTTGCGCACCGTCAGGTCGTCCACATCGCAGATGAAGCCAGGCCAACAGTTGCAGGACATCACACTGTTCGATCGTCAATTGCATCTGTTCATACCTTGAGCAGAAGGTTCGCGTAGCACGCCAGCGCGTGCCGGTCGGCCAGCAACGCTTGCAGCAGTACCGCCGCCTGGCGCTCCTTGGCGCTCAGCAGTTGCTTTGCCAGGGAGCCCAGCGTCATGGCGAAGCGATGTGGGTCGTACAGGGCACGCAGCTCCTGTTCGGGACTGGCGTACGACAGCCGCAGGCTTGCCATCCGATACTGCGGGTACAGCTCACGCAGGTGTGCCTGCACAGGTTGCCCAGGCATCGGCAGCGGTTCGCCAACCGATCGGGGGAACACGGTGTCGGCTGCCAAGGATTGCAGCCACGGGGCATGGAGCTGCCCGCCTCGTTCTATCAGGCTCATGCCGCAAGCACTTCGACGCGCATCCGCGACAGCAACTGGTAAGCCTCGTGCAATACCTGTTTCGTCACGCGACGTTCATCGAGACTGACCAGCAACACCAGACGTTCGTCAGGCAGCAGGCCGCATCGCAACAGCTGCCCAGGTACCTGGTGGTCCTGGACATGCCTGAGGGCACTCGACATGGCATGCTCGAACAATGCGCCCTGCACGGCAAAGCTCAGCCAAAGCGTCACCTGGCCCGCCAGCCGCTCGAACTGCAGGACACCGATATCCGGAAGATCCAGGCGTAGCCGTGTTTCCGGCAGATGCGCCAGTACCACGCCTTGATCGCGGCAGAACCGGACGATGGCCTCGCTACAAGGGTCCATGCTCATTCCTCCCGCACGCCACGCAGCGACGCTTCCTCATCGTCGATGAGCCGGTCCATGGTCAACTGACAGACCATCAGCAGGTGCTCGCGCTGGGTCTCATCGCTGAAAACCTGCAGAGGCAACAGCCGGAAGATGCGCTGCAGTTCACGCAGGCAGTGGATGCGTTGCCCGCCAGGAGCAAGCGGCAGCACGGCCAGCAGGCGCAGGATGTCCTGCTCGCCGGCCCAGCGTTTGTCGATCAGCGCCAAGAGGTCGCTGACCAGATCAGAAGGCCCGTACGCCACTGGGCTCTCCGGCAAGCTGGCGGAACAGCGCGGTAGTGTCGCTTTCCAGTTTCTTCAGGGCCTGCACCAGTTTCATGTCGCCGATGACCTGCTGCAGCTGATTGCTGTCCAGGTGCGAGGACGGCCCGCTGATATGACTGGCCAGGCCGTTGAGCATGAACTGGGCGACATCGCCGATGGCCGCGTCACCGAAGCGTGCGCGCAGCTCATCCCAGGCGTGCTTGAGACCGCGATAACCACACAAAAAATCGCAGTACACCCCACGCAGCGCGGCCACTTCGGCGACCCCCTGTTCCTGGGTAGCCTGGGCCAGCGGACCGATCTCGATTCCCAGCTCGATCATCCGGCCCTGCGCCTGCGCCATGCCCGCCATGGCCTGATCTAGCTTCCCAGGCAAGCCGCTGTCATCAGCCATATTGCCCAATGCGGCACGGGCATAGGCCAAGGCCAGGTAGCGATGGCAGGCTTCGCCTGAAAACCCATCCAGCCGTGCTTGCAACTCTCCCGGCGTCAGATCGGGATGCTGGCGCAACCAGGCCACCAGTTCATCCAGGGCACGACGCTGCACATCCGGCACCTTGGCCAGCATCTCCTCGGCCGCCTGGCCTGCCTGCAAGCCATGCTGGCGCGCATCGGTGATGCGGCTACGGGCACCGAGCCGGGCATTGGCCAACGACGAGAACGCCATCGACACCTCTTCCGCCATCTCGACCTGCTGCCCCATCGGGGTTACCTGCCGCACCTGGATGGTTGCCTGCCCTTCCCATCCGCCCCCGACGACCACCGCCGATTCAACCTGCGCTAAGCCGATGCCTACACTCATGCCCACCTCATTATCGAACTACATGAATGAGCGGCATGCTAGAGGCCTGCCATGAGCCTTACTGTCATTGCCGGGCGCTTCTTTTTAGCCTTTCGGAAGGCGTCAAAGAGGGCGGCCGAAATCTAAAAACATGCGACTCACAGTGAAATCCGCCCCATGGCAAGCCTCCTAGAATGGCGTCCTTCCTTTGCGCACCAACACCCTTCCCATGTCGCCATCGCTGCTCCAGATTCCCCAGGCCCTGAAAGCCGCCGTGAACGACGTCACCCTGGTCCAGGTCAACGGCAAGGTCACCCAGGTCACCGGCACCCTGATCCGTGCACTGGCGCCTGGGGTGCGGGTCGGCGAACTGTGCCGGCTGCGTAGGCCGGACCATGAGCAGGAACTGCTGGCCGAGGTCATCGGCCTGCAACAGGACCAGGCATTGCTCGCCCCGTTGGGCGACATACAGGGGCTTTGCACGCGCACCGAGGTCTGCCCCACCGGTAGCCAGCATCGCGTCGGTGTGGGTGATCATCTGCTGGGAATGGTACTCGACGGCCTGGGCAACACGCTCGACGGCAACGTACAGACCGCGCCGCAAGCCTGGTACCCGGTACATCGGGATGCGCCGGCTCCCTTGAGCCGCAAGCTGGTCGACACACCCTTGAGCCTGGGCATCCGTTGCATCGATGGCCTGCTCACCTGCGCTGAAGGGCAGCGCGTCGGCATCTTCGCACCCGCCGGCGGCGGCAAGAGCACGCTGCTGGCCTCACTGCTGCGCAACGCACAGGCAGACGTGATCGTCCTCGCCTTGATCGGCGAACGCGGCCGAGAAGTGCGCGAGTTCATTCACCATGAGCTCGGCGAACAGGGCCTGCGCCGTGCGGTACTGGTGGTCGCGACCTCCGACCGTCCGGCGATGGAGCGGGCCCGTGCGGGCTTCGTCGCCACCACCGTGGCCGAGTATTTCCGTGATCAGGGCCGCAAGGTCCTGTTGCTGATGGACTCGCTGACCCGCTTCGCCCGGGCCCAGCGGGAGATCGGCCTGGCCGCGGGCGAACCGCCGACTCGACGCGGCTTTCCGCCGTCGGTGTTTGCCCAGTTGCCACGCCTGCTCGAACGTGCCGGGCACGCGGACAAGGGCTCGATCACCGCGCTCTACACCGTGCTGGTGGAAGGCGATGACCTGAACGAACCGATCGCCGAGGAAACCCGCTCGATCCTCGATGGCCATATCGTGCTGTCCCAGGCACTGGGGGCGGCCAACCACTACCCGGCCATCGACGTGCTGCGCTCGGTCAGCCGGGTGATGCACCAGGTGGTCAGCCCTGCCCACCGCGCCGCCGCCAGCCAGTTGCGCCAGTGGATGGCGTGCTATGAAGAAGTCGAGCTGCTGCTGCGAGTCGGCGAATACACCCGAGGCCAGGACCCTGCCGTGGATCAGGCCATCGACAAGCGCGATGCCATTCGCGCCTGGCTGTGCCAGGCGCCGCATGAGCGCAGTTCGCTGCAACAGAGCCTCGAACAACTGCTGGAGATCGCCCGGTGTCCTTGACCGCCCTGTTATCCATCATGCAACGCCGGCTGCAACGGGCCGAGCGCGAAGCGCACACTCAACAGGTCCGCTTGCAGGCAGCCCAGGCGGACCAGGCGCAATCGCTCGAAGTGCATCTGACTTATCGGCGCTGGGCCCTCGAGGAGGAACAGCGTCTGTTCGATGCGCAGATGGGCCGCCTGACCAACCTCCATGGCCTGGAGCACTGGCGTCGACAGGTCGGTCTGCTCGGTGAGCGCGAAGCGAGCCTGCGTGGACAGGTCGTGGCCTGCGAGGACGCGCTGATGCGCCAGCACTCGGCACGCCAGCAGGCGCAAACGAAGCTCGCCAAGGCCAGACAACAGCTGGACAGTTTCAAGCAGCTGCACGAGCAAGCTTCCCGGCAAACCGCTCGGCGTACAGAGCACAGCCAGGAGCTCGAAGTGGAGGAGCGCCATGGCCAGGGAGGTTCTCCATGCTGAACACCGAGCCTGTCCCTGCGCTGCCGGACAACCGATTGCCTGAAACGCCTGGACTTAGGCCATGCAACGAGCAGCGACGGTTGTTCGAACACCTGCTGGAAGATCCACGGATAAAGCGCAGGACGCCGCAGGAGACTGGCCATCGACCCACCCAGGACGAAGCCTGCCCTGAACGCCCTGTCACCCAAGTGGTCCTGAACATGGCTGACTTGATCGCAAAGTGCCCGCGCGCCTGCGCAGCAGAACGACCTGCGCTGCTCGAGGACGTCATCGAACGTCCCCTTCCGGAGCCCATGCCAGCGATACCTGATGCAGTCGAGCCAACCTCATTGACCGAAGCACGTCGAGCCGAGGCGGGCCCTCAAAATGTCCACGACAATACCAACAACGTGCCGGATCGTCTGCTACTCCGCGATATCGACCCAATCCTTGCCCCCCCATCCCATCGAGCGAGCGCCCCCTGATCGACAAGGGCCTGTCATCAACTGTCGCTGCCCCCGTCCAGGATCTGCAGACGCTTGTTGAGCGCCTGCAACTGCAACTGTTCGTCAGCAGGACTGGCAACCGCGAACAGGCCCTGTTGCAGGTGCAGTTACCTCAGCTGGGCCAGGTCGAAGTACGCATGAACCCTGCGAGCGCTGGCCTGCAGGTGGAGATCCAGGCTGCGCCGGCCGCCCTGCGGCAATTGCAGGTGGCCGGTACGGACCTGCTTGAGCGCCTGCAACGACTCGATCCCGCACAGCCGGTCAGCCTCGGCTTTGGCGCAAATGGCGACAACCATCAAGGCTCGCGCAACAAGCGCCATGTAGAGGACGAAGGCTGGCCTGAACCATGAGTACATCGAACTTGCCTGTCGCCCACACTCAGGAACTGCGCTTGCAGCAGTCACTGAGCCATCGCCAACCCCATTATGCCGACGATCAAGGGCAGGTCTCGCTGAGCGTCAGCACTCCAGGCGATGACCTGGACCTGACCGTGCTAATCGATTGGCACGGCGTGCCGGCTCGCCTGCTGTGTCGTCGGCAGCAGCTGGCGCAATGGCTCGCACCACAGTTGCAGGCAGCCGACTTCGCCAGCCTCCCCAGCGCACTGCAGCTGGCGGTGCTGCAACGGGACACCCCTCGCCTACCCGGCCTGCAATGCCTGGGCATCGAGCCGGCAGACACCATCGACCGCACACCCGGTCTGCAGGTGACGCTGAGAAGCGCGCAGGGCCTGCTGCCCTGCTGGGTACAAGGCGACAGCGAGCACATGCTGGCGGCCTTGCCACGGCGTCCACTACGCGAACGCCTGAACATCCAGCTCAACCTCTCGCTGCAGTGGCGCGCCCTCGAATTGACGTTGCACGACCTGCGCGACCTGGGCTCGGGCGACATCCTGCTACTGCCTGCCGGTACGCCAAGTTCCCCGCGACTGCTGGGCGTGCTCGATGGCCACCCCTGGGCCGAGCTGCAACTCGAAGACACACATCTGGAGCTAGTCCGCATGCACGATACCCCCCCTGTGGCCGACACTACGCTGCAAGCGCTGGAGCAACTGCCCATCCCGGTCAGCTTCGAAGTCGGTCGCCAGACTCTCGACCTGCACACACTGTCGACCCTGCAACCTGGAGCGCTGATTGAACTGCACAGCCCTGTGGATGCCAAGGTGCGCATCCTCGCCAACCAGCGCTGCATCGGCACCGGTCTGTTGGTGCAGATCGACGGCCGCCTCGGGGTGCGAGTCGACCGCCTGCTGGAGCAGCAACCGACATGATCCAGCTGCCGGACGAACTGAGCCTGATCCTCGGTCTGGCGCTGCTGTCACTGGTGCCGTTCATCGCGGTCATGGCCACCTCGTTCCTGAAGATGGCCGTGGTCTTCTCGTTGCTGCGCAATGCCCTGGGTGTCCAGCAGATCCCGCCAAACATGGCCTTGTATGGCCTGGCGATCATCCTCAGCCTCTATGTCATGGCCCCGGTGGGCATGGCCACCTACGACTACCTGAACGCCCATGAGACCACCCTCGGCGATGCCCGTTCGGTCGAGCGCTTTCTCGACGAAGGCATGGCGCCGTTTCGCGCTTTTCTCGACAGCCAGGTCAACGAGCGCGAACGCGCTTTCTTCCTCGACAGCACCCGCCAACTCTGGCCCCAGCACTATGCCGAGCGGGTCGACGGCAACAGCCTGCTGGTGCTGCTGCCGGCGTTCACCATCAGCGAGCTGAGCCGGGCCTTCGAGGTAGGTTTCCTGATCTACCTGCCCTTCATCGCCATCGACCTGATCATCTCCAACATCCTCCTGGCCATGGGCATGATGATGGTGTCGCCTGTGACCATTTCACTGCCCTTCAAGCTGCTGCTGTTCGTCCTGCTCGACGGCTGGGGGCGACTTTCCCATGGCCTGGTGCTGAGCTACGGAGGCTGACATGGGCAATACCGAAGTTCTGCACTTCGCCACCCAGTCGCTGTGGCTGGTGCTGGTCCTGTCGCTGCCGACGGTGCTGATGGCCGCGCTGGTCGGTACCCTGGTTTCCCTGGTACAGGCGTTGACCCAGGTACAGGAGCAGACCCTAGGTTTTGTCGCCAAGCTGGTGGCGGTGGTCGTCACCCTGTTCGTCACTGCCGACTGGATGGGCAGCGAGTTGTACCGCTACACCGATCTGATGCTCAACCGAATTTCCTCGGCACGATGACGGTCCAGACGCTTGAACAGATGCTGCTGGGCTTCAGCCTGATCCTGCCCCGGTTGTTCGGCTGTTTTCTGCTGCTGCCGATCCTCGGCAAGCAGGTACTGGGCGGCGCGCTGGTGCGCAATGGCGTGGCCTGTTCGCTGGCCCTGTTCATCTACCCCAGCGTGGCCGGTACCCTACCCGTTGCGCTGGACGGATTACAGCTGGGGCTGCTGATCGGCAAGGAAGTGCTGCTCGGCCTGCTGCTGGGCTTCGTGGTGGCCATCCCGTTCTGGGCCCTGGAGGCCTGCGGCTTTCTCATCGACAACCAGCGCGGCGCCACCCTGGCCTCCACCCTCAACCCGCTTCTGGGCAGCCAGACCAGCCCCACCGGCGCCTTCCTGGCGCAGACGCTCGTTACCTTGTTCTTCACCGGCGGCGCCTTTCTGGGGCTGCTGGGGGCGCTGCTGGGCAGCTATGCCAGCTGGCCGGTGGCAAGCTTCTACCCGTACATCGGCGACCAGTGGAATACGTTCTTCCTGGCCCAGTTCGACTACCTGCTGAGTCTCTGCGTGCTGTTCGCAGCGCCATTGCTGATTGCCATGTTCCTCGCCGAATTCGGCCTCGCCCTGGTCAGCCGCTTCGCACCGTCACTGAACGTGTTCATCCTGTCCATGCCGATCAAAAGCCTGGTCTGCAGCGCGCTGCTGGTGCCGTACCTGTTCCTGCTGATGACGCAGGCCGAAAGCCAGGTTTTCATCGCACTGTCCAAGGTACGCCTGCTCGGCCCTTTGCTGGAGCAGCCATGAGCACCGAAAAGACCGAACAACCCACGCAAGCGAAATTGCGCGATGCGCGCCGCAACGGCCAGGTGGCCAAGAGCAAGGAGCTGGTCTCCACTGTACTCATCCTGAGCCTGGTCGCGTTGCCCATGGGCTTTCCCGACTACTTTCTCGGGCATCTTGGTGAGCTGATGATGCTGCCCGCCCCCCTGCTCCATCTGCCCTTTCGCCAAGCGCTGGAGCTGATGCTGAAGCAACTGCTGCATGAGTTGCTATGGCTCACCTTGCCGTTCCTTTTGACCGCGGTGCTGGCCGCCATCGCCGGCAACCTGCTGCAGACCGGTTTCGTCTTCAGCGGCCAATCGCTCACACCTGACCTGAAAAAAGTCAGCCCGCTGGAGGGGGTGACGCGGATCTTCTCGATCAGGAACCTGCTCGATTTTCTCAAGTCGGCGCTCAAGGTCCTGCTGCTCGGCGCGCTGGTGATTGGCCTGCTCAGCGATCAGCTGCGCACGCTGCTGCGGGTGCCGTCGTGCGGCATCGAGTGCATCCTGCCGTTGCTGGGCAGCCTGATGGGCAACCTTATCGGGGTCTGTGCCGTGGGTTTCCTGGCGATCTCGGCGGCCGACTATGGTCTTGAACGCTGGCAACATCTGAAACAGCTGCGCATGAGCAAGGAAGAGGTCAAGCGCGAGCACAAGGAGATGGAGGGTGCCCCGGAGCTCAAGCGCGAGCGTCGCAAGCGCCATCGCGAGATACACAACGGCACGCTGCGCGCGGACGTCAGGCGCTCGTCGGTCATCGTCGCCAACCCGACCCATATCGCCGTGGGCCTGCGCTACAGGCCCGGGGAAACGCCCCTGCCGTTGGTCACCCTCAAGTACACCGACGAACAGGCCCTGCTGGTCCGGCGGATCGCCGAAGAGGAAGGGATACCGGTGCTCGAACGTATTCCCCTGGCCCGGGCGCTGTTCGCGGATAGCCTGGTGGAGCAGTACATTCCAGGTGACTTGATCCAGCCGGTCGCTGAGGTGATTCGCTGGTTGCAGGCGCAAGAGAAGATTGCATAGATAACCGCAAACCACTGGCAACCCCTATCCCACAGGTCCAGGACAATCGGAGTTGGAAGCCCGGGGTTTGTACGAACAGTAGCCGAGTGGCGATCAGACAAGGCGAAAACAGGCGAGGAACGGCCGAAGTCGTGCTCGATTTCACGGGTTGTAAATGAACATTCCGAGCCTGTTTTCAACCCCGCATGAGCGCAAAAAGCGCCGTGAGTTATGGTCACTATTTGTGATACACCACACTAGACCAGGATCCCTCGCTGAGGCAGTGGCCGGCGAACAGGCATGGCTTCTGCTCTCTCCCTCGCCAGATTCCGAGCAGGCTGGCGAAGCTGTTTCCAAAACACCTGGAGTAACGCATCACGCTCCTGATCATCATGGAGCGCCCGCGCGGCTGCGGCCAGCACGGCTTCGTTCATGGCGCTCCAGCCTCATCATCAAGGTTCCGTTGCGTCAGCGCCCGCTGCAACGCGGCCAACTGCCCTTCGATACTGGCATTGATCACGCAGCCTGCGGTCTCCAGACGACATCCGCCTCGCGCAAGCCTGGCATCGGCGCATACCTCGACAGACCCGACCTCGGGATATAGCGCGAGCACTTCATCCAAACGCTGGCTAACCTCGGACAACTGATCGGGCCTTACGTGCAGCAACAGTGCTTCCCGTGGCTGAACCTGCGCCAGCGCCTGACGGGTCGCAGCCAATGTAAGCTCGATATCAGGGTATTCCCCCAGCACCTTGCACACGGCCTGGCGCACCACCTCGCTCATCTGCCGGTCGACCTGGCGATAGAACGCGTCGCAGTGCAAACGTGTCCCGTGCAGCAACGCCGCCTGCTCGATGGCGGCCATTTCCAGCCCGACCTCCCGTCCGAGCCGCTGATGCTCCTCAAGCACCGCATCGGCCCGAGCATCGATATCACGGGCACGCTGACATGCGTTGTCGGTCAGTCCGCGGGCATCGAGGTACTGCTGATAGTCAGCGCTGCGCAATACGTTCAGGCTCGGGTCGATCATCGGCCGGGCCTCATTCAATTCAATAAATGGCAACATTCCGGGCTCCTGTCTCGGGCCACTTTCAGGCAAAGGGTGCGGGCCAAGTCGCGTTGCTCAGCGTCCATCGGCCAAGTTGGCACAGCAGTCATGCCTGGCAGGCGCATGGCCATGCGCCGAGCGAACCCTGGATCGACCTCGCCGCATGCCTGCAGCCAGAATGCCAATCCACAACCGGGCAGGTACGCATCCAGGTCGCCGGCTGGCAATACCTGTTGCCAGCCGGCAGGCCAAGGGCCGATGACCAGAGGCCACTTTTCCAGGCAATAGCGAAGGTCTTGCAGGTCGAGCGCCTGGCGCAACCGCGTCTGACCTTCAGGGTCGAGCAGCTGCTTGATGGCCCGACCATGCAGCAGTCCCCCCAAACTTGACAGCACCCGCTCAAACACCGGCTGCGGATAATAAGCCAGCTTACCGAGCCGTTCTGGCACGTCGAAAGGTTCGGACAGTCCCAGCACAGACATCAGCCAACCGTTGAGCGTGCAACTCTCCCGCCAAAGCGGCAATGCCGGGGCTACCTGGCTCAGGGCTCCAGGACAATGGTTCAAGTGCAAGTAATTCGCCGGGCAATAGCGAAGCTGGAATTCGGTCATCTGCGTGCCCGCTGATGCCACCACAGGTACTGCGCCAGGTTGCTCAGCACCAGCATCCCCAGCAGCACACCCAGCAGCGTGAGCAAGCGCCAGCGCGAGCCTTCCAGAACCTGAATCGACAACAGCGTGACATGGCGCGGGCCCGCCAGTGGTTGACGCGCCTGGGTAGACGGTACCAGCACCACGCTGATGCGCTCGTAGTCCAGGCCTTCGATACTGTTGCTCAACAGCTGCTTCATCTGCCCGATGTACATCCCCAGCGCCGCATCCGCCGCGTGCTTGATAAAGATGGACGCCGACGCCGCTCCGTTCTGCGTGCGCAGTCCATCACGGGGCTCCGGAAGCACCACATGCACCCGGGCCACCAACACGCCATCGATCTCCGACAGGGTCCGCGACAGCTCCTGGTACTTCACATAGGTCAGCCGCGCCTGCTCTTCCAACGGCGAGGAGATCAGACTGTCGCGGGGGAACACATCATTGACCGTGGAAAACATTTCCCGCGGATAGCCTTGACGCTTGAGCGCCGCCACCGCGTGGCCGATGTCGGCTTCGTCGATTAGGATCTTCACCTTGCCATCCTTGTCCTGGGCCTTCACCGCGTCGATGCCCTCGCTGTCCAACACCGCGAGCATCTCGTTGGCCTCGCGCTGGCCGAGGCCGAGGTAAAGCTCGACCCTGCATCCCCCCAGCGCCAGCACCGCCAGAAGCAGCACGCACTGCCATGATCTTTTCACAGGGCACCTATTGGGCTTTCATGAGAGTTTCGATGTTCTGCGTGGTGCGCCCCACGCCCTTGGCGATCAACTCCACCTGCAGGTTTGTGCGAATCAGTGCCCAGTGAGCATCCATCAGTGCCACGGGATCCCCCGTGCGCGAGACCAGACTGGCCTGCGCGCTCAGCCGGGCTTCTGCATGCTGCTGGTGGAGCTGACCTATCTGGTGCAGCAGTCCATCCCCGGGGCTGCCGGAGGCGCCGGATAGCGCTTGCTCGAACTCGGCCACCTGCCGGGAGTCGGCAGCCGGTGCCGCCAGCGACTGCAGATCGGTGACCATCTGGGTCACCTCGGTGATACCACTCATGAGCCTCCCTCCACCGTGAAGGAATCATTCAGCAGGTCCATCGCCATGGCGAACACTTGCAGCCTCGTTTGCTGTGTCAGTTCCGAATACACCTGCTCGCGAGGTTGATGTTCAACAAGGCTTGCCTGGAACTCGGCAGCATCCTGATCGCTGTGCACGTGCATCGCGATCTGTGCAACTTGTCCAGCAAACACAAGCGTCGAGGCCAGCGGACTCATGCCACCACCTGGGCGCGCATGCCCTGGGCAAAGTGAACCAGATCAGGATTACCGCTCTGCGCCATGCCCTCAAGCCGCCGCTCGAGGGCTGCCATATAGCCCAACTGACGCTCACACAGCGCCAACCAAGGCCCCAGCGATGGCCAAGGCGCCTGGTTGCCCTGCGCCAAGGCTTCTTCGCAACGCCCCAGCCCCATCAGGCAGGCAGTACGTATCGCACAGGCAGCTTCCATTGTCTCAGGCTCCCGGGCCAGCCACTGCGCGATGCAAAGCGCCTCTTCATGGTGACGATGCTCGACACCCAGCAGGCCCAGGCGGGCCAGCAGATTGTTCACGGAATGGTTCATGCTCAGAACTTCTGCAGAATGCTGCTGATGGTGTTCTTGAAGGTCTGGCCCAGGGTCGCGTCGACCTGGAACACGTTCGACCAGATGTTCGAGCGATGACGCATATCAGCCAGCAAAGCGGGATCGTCACTTTTCTCGTTGAGCTTCTGCAGGGAGTCGAGAACCGCCTTGTTGGCCTGCCTTGCCTGCTTGACCATGCCCTCGTGGACCATGTCCATGGTGTTGCTGGTACCGTCGTGGAACCCGCTGCTGATCGTTGTCATTTCAGTATTCCTCCAGTTTTTCGAGTATCTTCAAGGCTGCGTCAAGGGCTGCCAGTTGGTGGTGCAAGCGCTGGAACGCAGGGGGTGGCAGCGGCTCAGACAGCTGCCTGGCGCAGGCCTGCCGTGCGTGCTCCAGCACGGAGAACATGCGTGCCTGCTTGCGTCGGTCACGCACCTCCCGCATGAGTTCATCCATCATCCGCCGGTCTCTCCTTCAGGTTGATCACATAGTCCCGACCGCCCTTGCTCAGCGTGATCGCCTGCCCATCGATGGCCAGGATGCGAATGCCGGAGGGCATCAGTGCCCCCACTGGATAACGGCGGTTGTCGGTCAGCGTCACGTAAGGCAACCGCCCCAGTGAAACGCCTCGAACAGGGAAATCGAGTTTCGCGGAAGGTGCCCTGCCCTCGTCGACCAACCGCAACGACGGGTAGTCGCCAAATGCCTCGCGGTACTGTCGCTGAAGGTTCTGGTAGTCCTGAAGCTGGCGCTCGCGCAGCGCCCCGCGCAACACCAGGGCGTGCCCCTGGTCCGACACGCTCAAGGCATCCTCCAGTCGCCAGTCGCGCAGCAGCTGCGCCAGCCGCGTCCGGGCTTGCTCCTGGGGTTGAGCGGGTTGCTCGACTGGGGCAATCACTGCTGCCGGCGTGTCCTGTGCCTCTGCCTCGGGCACCAACAATCGGGTAAGCAAAACGAGCAGTAAGATCAGACCGGCGCCGGGCACCATGAACCAGCCGCGCCCTATCCAGGGCGCAGGGGCCTGCACCACAAGCCGCTCGCTGAACACTTCGTCCTGGTTGCCAAATGCCCAGCGCAACGGACCACAACCTTGAATCGCCAAGGCCTGCAGCTCGACATCCGCAGCCACCTCCCGCCCGTCCTGGGTAGGTGGTTCAGCCGACCCCCACTCCAGCAGGCGCACGCCATGGGGCTCGACCATCAGCACCAGGTGCACGGCAGCGATGCCTGTATCCACCAGGACCAGGTCGGCCAGGGCAGGATCGGCACCGATGACCACCCGCCCCGACATCAAGGACACCTCGGCGCCGGCATTCAGACCACTGTAGATCCGCAATTTCCAGGTCATTTCAGGCACGCTCGCCAAGCCCGGAATCAATCAGCCTCGGCTCGATCAGGAACAGCCGGACCGAACGACGGGTGTTGCTCGACTGATAACGGAACAAGGCGCCCAGGAAGGGAATGTCACCCAGCAGCGGGACCTTGCGGATGCTTTCGCTGGTCTCGTCGCGATGGATGCCGCCGATCATCAGGCTCTGTCCGAGATCGACCCGGGCCAGCGTGTCGATGACCGTGCGGCTGATGGTGGGGATGCCGTCGGGCCCGGTGCTGTTGGGCTTCTGGCTACCGTCCTCGATATGCAGGCTAAGGCTGATTTCCGGCCGGTCCGCACTGCGGATCAGACGTGGCGTCATCTTCAGCAAGGTGCCGTAGGTGATCGCCTTGAGCTCGGCAACGCGTTCACCCATCACCCGTACATAGTAGGTTTCACTGTGATCAATCACCGCCAGGGTATTTTCCTGGGTCAGCAAGGTCGGTCGCGACACCACCTGGGCATGGCCCTCGCCCTGCATCAGGGTCACCTTGGCCAACAGCCGGTTCAAGCCCCGACTATCTACCAGGCTGCCGGTCAACGTGGTTTCCGATACGCCCGCTCGGGTACGAAGGTCCACCAGCTGATGCTTGCCGATACCGAACTGCCACTCCACGCCCAGCTCATCCAGGTGTTCAGCGTTGATATCGAGGATTGTCAGGCCTACCTCGATCCGAGCAGCAGGCCGGTCCAACGCCATCACCAGCCGTCGATACATGGGCAGGCGCTCGGCGTGATCACGCACGATGATGGCATTGAGCGACGGCTCGGCCTGGACCACGGCCCGACCTGCGCGAACCTGTGCCCCCTCCCCCATGGATTGGCCTTCCACCGACACCACATTGGCATCGGCCAGCACCCGGGAGAGGATCGTGGCCACGCCAGGCACCGCCACCTTCTGATCGCGATAGTCGATCTCACGATCCTCGGCCATCGCATGCCTGAGCGGGATCACCTCGACGCTGAGGTTGCCGCCCAGTTCGTCCTGCAGACTCGCCTGCTGCTCCAGGGCCTTGACCGTCTGCTCGACCCGGTCCAGATAGCGGGGCGGTCCTGACGCGTACACCAGCCGTCCACTTGCTGCGGCGCGCCAGGCAAAGCGCGAGGTCCAGCCACCACCTTCTTGGAGCGCGACGCGCAGTTGCGGCTCGCGCACCTTGTCCAGGTGGATCAGCCGTGTCTGGACTTCGCTCGATTTGTCGACATGCAGCACCGCGCCGTCGTAGTACCAGGCCAGGTTGTAGAGCACCGCGACCTGCTCGAGAAACGCCTGCGGATCCGGCTGCTCGAACGTGGCGCTCACCTGGTCCCTGACCTTGTCACTGACCACCACCGAACCCTGGTAGTTGGCGGCAAAATTGGTCAGCACGTCACGCAGACTCTCGCCCTGAGCGATATAGTGGAACGGCTCGTCAGCCCAATCCAGCGGCTCGCCCTCGGCGAATAAACTGACCAGCAGGACTGCCAAACCGGTGGCAAGCGATCTCATGGCAGCCATACGCTGGGCCCTCGGATAATCACAGGTGTTTGGCTGCAGCGTTGCGCGCACAGGACATTCAGCAGGGCGACCTGAACCCCAAGCACCTGCTCGAGGGTGTCGACATCGCCCTGTGACACGTCGATCCAAGCCTCGAGCATGAGCTCTGAGTCAGGCGTCAGCGCCAACCGCTGTGGGCAATGCGCAGCCCAGGCAGTGACCATGCCCATCAGGCGGCTCAGCGCCTGATGATCGAGACTGGCGCCATGCCCGACCACCGACGATAGCGAGCTGCGGACCATCAGCTGTACGCCCCGCGGTTCAAGCCACAGGCCATGGCCATCGATGCACAGGTGGTAGCTGCCAGCGTCATCGGCCAGCCAGGGCGCCATGCCCAGGCGGCGGGCCAACTGCATTGGAAGTCTGTTCATGCGGGTCTTGTCCATGCGAGATCGGGGGGCGTCTAGCGACGGGCGTCGCTGGGCGTGCAACCGAAGCGCCGACGGTAGCTCTGGCTGAAATACGACTGGCTGGAAAAGCCGCTTTCCATGGCGATGTCGACAATGCTCATGCGCGTGTTAAGTAACAGGTGATGCGCATGGACGATCCTACGTTCGGTGATCCAGGCGCGTGGCGAGCAGTTGTAGAAGGAGCAGAACAGGCTCTTGAACGCCGTCAGGCCCAGCCCGAAGGCCTCGGCGTACTGGTCCAGGCGCCACTCGCGCAGGTAGTTCTGCTCCATGAAGGCGTGCAGCCGATCAACATGGCGATTGCCCTGTTGGCGCAGAGCCGCCAGCAGCGTCCGACCTTGCGCCCCGAACACCAGCAACAGCAGCAGCTCCTCAAGACGCAGCATTGCCAGCATCGACGCAGGCCCTTCGCCACCGAGCGCCGCCAGACGGGTCACGCACTCCCGCGCCATGCTGCAGGGCTGAAGGCGCAGGGCATTCACACAGGGTTTATCGTAGCGCTCGAGATGGCTCAATTCCTTACCGTGACGCTGCATGAACGCCTGCACGAAATTCACATCCAGCGGCAGCCACAGGACTTGGCACGCCTGCCATCGGATCGCCACCAGGTAGGTGCCGCGCTTGACGAATAGCAGTTCGCCGGCCTGTAGATCGATGACATTGTCTTTTTCGCGTACGGCCAGCTCACCGGTCATGATCGCGTAGAAGCCTTCCTGCCCTTGGGATGCAAAACCCGCCCCGACAACATCCAACTGCCGCCCTTGCACTCACCAGTCCTCAACTGGAGAAATCCCTCTCGCACCAGGCCTTACTTCCCGTAGAGCCCTTTACACACCACGTCGAAGCTCAACGGGTGTAGACATGGCCATAGGCTACAATGCCCTCCCATGCTTGAACGCAGGGATTGTCCTCGTATGGGTGGAGGTATTTCGCCATTGCTTGTAGGAAGTTCACGGAACCTGGCGCACGGCAGAAGGCGGACGCAAGCCAACAGCTAAAAAACGACGACAGCCTCCGATAGTCGAGCATGCGGCATGATCGTTACCGTGGCGGCCCCCTCCAACGAGAACTCGCCATGCCAGGCAAGAACTATGACTATGCACTGACCCAGCTGTACGCGGCCTTGAAACTGGAGCCCCCTGTGGCCTTCGAGCCCGTGATCAGCCTGCGGGTAGGCCCCCATGTGTGCAACGTGACCGAGCACCCTGCCGACCAGTTACTGATGTTCATCGAACTTCCCGCCATCGATGGCGTATGCTGGGGTCAGCAGAACCTGTTCTGCCAGGAACTCTGCAAACCCATGCTCGGAGTCGATCCGCTCACGGGCATGCATGTGCTATGGAACCGCCAGCCCCTGGTAAAAATGGACCGCGCCATGGTGCATCACCAATTGGAACAATTGGTTCAGGGCGCCCACGACCTGGCCGACAGCGAAACGCCCTGAGCAGCGTTCAGCGCTGCGCCCAGATCTGCGCCTCGCTCCATCCCAGAGCGGCAAAGTCCTCGGCGCGCAGCGACGCCTCCTCCTCGCAGAAGAACTCGTCGAGTTGCGGAGGCCTTACCGCCGTGTCGCTGAGCATCGCGTGGACCTGGCCACGGTGGTGGATCTGGTGCTCGAACAGGTGCGACAGCAAGCGCAGACGCGACTCATGCTGCATCCGTTCTGGCCGCACGATGCTGACATAACGTCCGAGCTGGTCGTCACGCAATTGCCGGCAATAGGTGATCAGTCGCTGATCGGCCTGAACCTGCTGAGCTTGCAGGTCGGTGCAGGTGGCAAAGGGTTGCTCAGGCACAAAGAAACGCTCGCCATCCGGATCGGGAGCTTCACCGCGCTGCTCGCACTCCAGGGCATCCAGGTAGAACCAGTCCACCGTCAACAGGTGGTTGAGGGTAGCCTTGATCGAGGGAAAGAAGCTGCAACGGGGGGCGACGAACTCGTCCTGGGTCAGTTGCAGGCAAGCCTTGTACAGGCGGTGGTTGGCCCAGCCATTGTTGTAGGCCTGGGTCAGCAGATGATGCGACAGCGGCTCCATGGTCGGCTCCTTCAGGCGAAGCGTTGCAGTTGCATCTCCCGTAGCCGGCTCAGGGTCCGTTGGTACGGGAACGCCAGATACCCTTGAGTGTAGAGCGCTTCCAGCGGGACCTCGGCCTCCAGGTACAACGCCACCCGACGGTCGTAGCACTCGTCGACCAGCGCGATGAAACGGCGCACGCTGTCATCCTTGGGCGCCAGGGTCGGCAGCTGGCGATCGCCGGCCTCGACCCGGGCCGCGCCATCCTCGGTGCCACGGGCGATACGCCCGGCCTGTTGCACGCCGCCCAGGGCCGGCACCTCACTTACCAGAATGGCCGGAAAACGGTCGCACAACGCCATGAAGTCCATGGCGGCCAGGGGCTGCTCGCACAGATCGGCGAATCGGCACCAGAGCGCCCGGGGGCTGTGGCGCACGACCCGCACATGGCGCGAACCGATCTGCACGGTCTGCTCGCTGCCGGGATCATCCGGGCTCAACTGTTCGAACACCGCAGCCAGCGCCCCGCCAGCTCCCGCCGGCGCCACCCAGTAGCGCTGCCGCCATGCTCCTGGATGCAGGCGATGGTCCTGCTCGCCAGTCACCGACAGCACCCGCATGTGCCGCTCGATGGCGGCGATGGCCGGCAGGAAGCGTTCACGGTTGAAACCGTCGCGATACAACTGATCGGGGGGCTGGTTGGACGTGGCGACGATCACCACGCCCTCGTCGAACAGCTCCTGGAACAGCCGTCCGAGGATGATCGCGTCACCGATATCGCTGACGAACAGCTCGTCGAAACACAAGACGCGGATCTCGCCGGCCAACGCTCGAGCCAAGGCCTTGAGCGGGTCGGCGGTGCCGTTGAGCTGGAACAGACGCTGGTGGACCCAGGCCATGAAGTGGTGGAAATGCTGGCGCCGGGCGGGTAGCGGCAGGCACCGGTGGAACAGGTCCATCAACCAGGTCTTGCCGCGGCCGACCGGGCCCCAGAGGTAAAGGCCCTGGGTCGGCTTGCCCTGGACCAGGGCATCGAAGCAGCCCTGCAATGCAGTGACGGCCGCCGCCTGAGCCGGATCAGGAAAGAAACCGCGTTCGATGAGTGCTTGCTGGTAGAAGGATTCGGGCGTCATGCCCGCCATGGTACGACACTTTCGGCCTTGTCGCGGGCGCGCCTGCTGCCACGCGACAGGCCCTCACCGGCATCAATCGTCTTTCAACCCCACCTTCAGCAATGCCCCATCCTTGGCATCGGTCAGCACATACACATAGCCATCCGGCCCAACCCGCACGTCACGGATCCGCGCCTTGAGTTCGCCCAGCAAGCGCTCTTCATGCACGATCTTGTCGCCATCAAGCTGCAGGCGGATCAACTCCCGGGTCGCCAGCGCGCCGATGAACAGGTTGTGGTCCCACGCCTTGAAGGTCGGGCTGTCATAGAACGCCATGCCGCTGATGCCCGGCGATTTCTCCCACACATGGTGCGGGTCTACCATGCCCTCGACATGCTTGCCCTTGGCCTCCGGGATCGGCAACAGCGAGTAGTTGATGCCGTGGGTGGCGATCGGCCAACCGTAGTTCTTGCCTGGCCGCGGGATGTTGATCTCGTCGCCGCCACGGGGGCCGTGCTCGTGGGTCCACAGTTGCCCGGTCCAGGGATTCAGGGCCGCGCCCTGCTGGTTGCGGTGGCCGAACGACCAGATCTGCGGGCGCACGTTGTCGCGGCCGACGAAGGGATTGTCCTTGGGCACTTCGCCATCGGGCAGGATACGCACGACCTTGCCCTGCAGCTTGTCCAGGTCCTGGGCGGTGGGCCGCTGGTTGTTCTCGCCCAGGGCGATGAACAGGTAGCCGTCACGGTCGAACACCAGCCGCGAACCGAAGTGATTGCCTTCTGAGAGCTTGGGCTGCTGGCGGAAAATCACCGTGAAGTTTTCCAGACGCGCCCGGTCCTGCGACAGCTGGCCACGGCCGACCGCAGTCCCGGCCTTGCCGTCGGGGCCTTCTTCGGCGAACGACAGATAGACCGTTCGATCCTTGGCGAAGTCCGGCGACAACACCACATCGAGCAGGCCGCCCTGCCCTTCGGCCCACACCTTGGGCACGCCAGAGAGCGGTGGGCCCACCTTGCCCTCGGCGCTGACAATACGCAGGTTGCCGGGGCGCTCGCTGACCAGCATGTCCTTGCCACCCGGCAGGAAGGCCAGGGCCCACGGATTGCGCAGGCCGTCGGCGACGGTACTGACGGTCAGTTGCCCCTCCTCGCTGGGAAACTGCTGCTCGGCGGCCGCCTGGGCCAATACGGGAAACAGACTGGCGGCCGCCAGGGAGATCATCAAGATGCGTGGCGTCATGCTCGACTCCTTCGAAGGGGCTCACGGCACGCGCTGGGTGTCACGTGGTGGCCGGGTGGGTTCCAGATTCGGGGTTTGCTGCTCGCGCCGCAGGTTGTCGCCATTGCCGATACCGCGGTTGTCCAGGGTCGGCGGGCGCGGATTGGGTTGCGTGGAGGGGCCGCGCACCGGTGGCGTGGCGGGCACGCTGCCCTGGCGGCTGTTGGGGTTGGCGCGCATGATCGGGCTGTTGTATGGATTGTTGCTGTCATTGGCGGCCAGCAACGGCCCTGGCAGGGGCGCCGCCTGCAGCGGCAGGGCCAGCAACCAGCCAAGGCCCAGCATTGGCAAGGTAGGATTCATGCTTCACCTCTGGTAGGAAAGGTCGCGCGCCTAGGTGGGTTAGCCTAGGACGCGCCGGCCTGATGGCAAAAGGATGAATTTGGGTCCTGATGTTTCAGTATGGCCCCTCTCTCTACTGGCGACGCCGCCATCAGGCGGGGCTCATCACCAATACCCCCAATGGCGGCAGGTTCAGCGCCAGCGATAACGGCTGGCCATGGCTGGCGATCGCCTCGCTGGCCACCCCGCCGAGATTCCCCACATTCGATCCGGCATACAGCCCGGCGTCGCTGTTGAGCAGCTCCTGCCAGCGGTCACCGAACGGCACGCCGATCCGGTAGCCCTCCCGCGGCACCGGGGTGAAGTTGGCCACCACCAACAGAGGCTCGCCCTGGCTGCTCCAGCGCAACCAGGCGTACACACTGTTGTGCGCATCGTCGCCGATCAGCCACTGGAAGCCCTGGGCCCGGCAGTCCTGTTCGTGCAGCGCCGGCCGTTCACGGTACAGCCGGTTGAGGTCGGCCACCAGCTTCTGCACGCCCTGGTGCTCGGAGTACTGCAGCAGGTACCAGTCCAGTTGCTGGTCGTGGTTCCACTCGCGCCACTGGCCGAACTCGCAGCCCATGAACAGCAGCTTCTTGCCCGGGTGGGTCCACATGAACGCCAGGTACGCCCGCAGGTTGGCGAACTTCTGCCAGCGATCGCCGGGCATCTTGTCGATCAGCGAGTGCTTGCCGTGGACCACTTCGTCGTGGGAAATCGGCAGGATGAAATGCTCGGAATAGGCGTAGATCAGCCCGAAGCTCATCTCGTTGTGATGATAGGTGCGGTGCACCGGGTCGTTCTGGATGTAGTGCAAGGTGTCGTGCATCCAGCCCATGTTCCACTTGTAGGCAAAACCCAGTCCGCCCTGCTGCACCGGCTGGCTGACCCCGGGCCAGGCAGTGGATTCCTCGGCGATGATCAGCGCGCCCGGCACTTCGTGGGCGGCGACACCATTGAGGTGGCGGATGAAGTCGATGGCTTCGAGGTTCTCGCGCCCGCCGTGGCGGTTGGGCACCCACTCGCCGGCCTTGCGCGAATAGTCGCGGTAGAGCATCGAGGCCACAGCGTCCACGCGCAGGCCGTCGATGTGGAAGTGCTTGAGCCAGTGCAGCGCCGAGGCCAGCATGAAGCCGCGCACCTCGTTGCGCCCGAGGTTGTAGATCAACGTGTTCCAGTCCTGGTGGAAGCCTTCCAGCGGGTTGTCGTACTCGTACAGGGCGGTGCCGTCGAAACGCGCCAGGCCATGCTCGTCGGTGGGAAAATGCGCCGGCACCCAATCGAGGATCACGCCGATGCCACCCTGGTGGCAGGCATCGACGAAGAAGGCGAAGTCCTCGGCGCTGCCATAGCGCGAAGTCGGCGCGAACAGCGACAGCGGCTGGTAACCCCAGGAGCCGCCGAAAGGGTGTTCCATGATCGGCATCAGTTCGATATGGGTGAAGCCCAGCTCCTGCACGTAGGGCACCAGGCGCTCGGCCAGCTCGCGCCAGTTGTAGAAGCGCGCGACTTCGCCGGCATCGTCCAGCTCGCAACGCCAGGAGCCGGCGTGCAATTCGTAGATCGACAGCGGCGCGCTGTAGGCGTGGCGCTGGGCACGCTGCTCCATCCATTGGCCGTCGCGCCAGTCGTGGGCCAGGGCGCCGGCCACCTTCGAGGCGGTGCTCGGCGGCAGCTCCGTGGCGCGGGCCAGGGGGTCGGCCTTGAGCGGCAGCACGCCGTCCGCGCCCAGCACCTCGAACTTGTAGGTCTCGCCCACGCCGAGCCTGGGCACGAACAGTTCCCACACCCCGGCACTGTGGCGCAGGCGCATGGGGTGACGGCGGCCATCCCAGTTGTTGAAGTCGCCGACCACCGAGACCCGCCGGGCACTGGGCGCCCACACCGAAAAGCACACGCCCGCGACACCGTCGACCACGGTCGGCTGGGCGCCGAAACGCCCGGACAGGTCGCGGTGATTGCCTTCGGCGAACAGGTAGAGGTCCATGTCGCCCAGTTGCGGACCAAAGCTGTAAGGGTCCTCGGTGACCTGCTCGCCACCGGCCCAGCCGATCTGCAGCAGGTAGGCCCGTGCCTCATCGAGGTGCGCGGTGAACAGCCCCGGCACGCTGCCCTGCACCATTTCGGCAAGCACCTGCCCGTCATGGCGCGCCAGCAGGCGTGCATTCAGGGCATTGGGCAGGAAAGCGCGGACGAACAGGCCGCCCGCCCCATCGTCATGGGGACCCAGCACGGCGAATGGATCGGCGTGCTCGGCGCGGGCCAGGGCATCGAGGTCCCGTTGCCGAAGGCCGCCGTTGTCACGCGTGGTTGCATTCATCTAAGACTCTCCCCAGGTACTGATCAGTCCATGCAGGCCATGCAAAGGCACGGCCAGCCAGTTAGGCCGGTTTTCGGCTTCATAGGTGATTTCGTAGGCGGCTTTCTCCAGGCAGAACAGTTCCAGCGCGGCGCGCTCGCCCTCGGCCTGCTGCCAGGCGTGGGGCATGGCGGCGGTGGCCAGCCCGTAGGCCTCGACGAAAGCGTGACGCGACTGGTGCAGGTACTGCCGGGCGACCCGCTGGCGGGCCTGGCGCGCCGCCTCGGAGAGGTCTACCGCCGAGGCGCTGCGCAGGATCATCGCAGCAGCATAGTCGAAGGAGCGCAGCACGCCGCTGACATCCTTGTACGGGCTGTGCTTCGCCCGACGCTCGTCGAGCGGGCGCGCCGGCTCGCCCTCGAAATCGATCAGGTAGGCATCGCCCTGCACCACCAGTACCTGGCCCAGGTGCAGGTCGCCGTGCACGCGCATCAGCAAGCCGCCCTGGGCTTGACGGGCGAGGTTGTCGACGTGCTGACGCAGGCCGTCGCGCTGTTGCTGCAGATCGTCGACCAGCGCCTGGCTGTCGCGGTCAAGGGTGTCACGGTGCTGGGCCAGCAGGTCGAGGGCGCGGGTCAGTTCGGCGCTGATCTGCCGGCTCCAGCGCTCGCTGTCCCTGGCATCGCTCGGGCGGGACTGGAACGCTGTGTCGTCGCTCGGCGCAGCCAGCAGCACGTGCATCTCGCCCAGACGTTGGCCGAGCAAGGCGGCAAACCCCGTCAGCTCGGCCAGGGCATCGGTATGCGCCTCCGGCTCGACGTTGCCGGGCTCCATCTGGTCGCGGATCGCCCGCTCCAGGGTGTTCTGCGTCCAGTCCCAGGCATCACCCTGATTGCTCAGGTAGCCCTGGGCGATCATCAGCAGGTGCGGCTGCTCGCTCTCATCCACGCGACTGACCCAGGCCAGCAACGGGGAGATATTGGCAAAGCCGGCGGCGGTCAGGTAGGCGCTCATCTCCAGCTCCGGGTGAGTGCCCGGATTGACCCGACGGATCAACTTGAGCACCAGGCTGCCACCGACCACCACCGAACTGTTGGATTGCTCGGCGCCCAGGTAGCGCACCTCGCTCTGCGCATCGAGCTGCAGCGCGGCCAACTGCTCGGTGCTGTGGAAGCGCAACTCGCCCAGGCCATCGCCACAGCCCAGCCGCAGGCCGTCCTGGCAGCCCTGGAGCACGGCGCGGATGAAGGGTTCAAGCACGAACGCATCGGTGATCAGCCCCACCTGGCGGCCGCGGCGTACCCGCGACAGCGCCAGCTGCTGAGGCAGCGCGGCATTGATCTGCTCCTCTGGCAACAGGCCGAAGGGCAGTTGGTAGTGGGTGACCACGCCTTCGCTGTGCACCTCCAGCTCGCCCAGCAGCACCGGCAGCGCCGGGGTGGCGAAGCGCACGCCATAGCGCAGGCGCACCTGGTCGATCGGCCCTTCCTTGCCGGCGAACCAGCGACGCTTGGGCAGGTACTGCGGCAGGATCGACGCCTGCAAGGTTTCGCGGGAGGGCGACTCGAGCAGTTCCTCCATGCGCTTGCGCAGCACCAGGGTGGTCAGCTCGGGCAGCCCCTCGGCAGGCTGGACATGCCAGCTGGGCATGCGGTCGTGACTGGCCAGCACGAACCAGTAAAAGCCATAGGGCGGCAGGGTCAACAGGAACGGCAGCTGGCCGATGGGCGGGAAGGCGCTGCCGCCAAGCATCTCCACCGGCACCTTGTCGGCGTACTGCGACAGTTCCAACTCCGCCGCCTGGGCCGCCCGCGAGACGTTGGCCACGCACAGCACGATTTCGCTGTTGCCGTCGGCATCGGTGTATTCGCGGATGTACGCCAGCACCCGGCGATTGCTCGGCGTGAGCATCTTCAGACTGCCACGGCCAAAGGCCTTCTGCTGCTTGCGCACCGCCAGCAGCCGGCGGTTCCAATTGAGCAGCGAATGCGGGTCGTGGGCCTGGGCTTCGACGTTGATGGTCTGGTAACCGTACAGCGGGTCCATGATCGGCGGCAACACCAGGCGCTGCGGATCGGCCCGGGAGAAACCGCCGTTGCGGTCCGGCGACCACTGCATGGGGGTGCGCACGCCATCGCGGTCGCCCAGGTAGATGTTGTCGCCCATGCCCAGTTCGTCGCCGTAGTACAGCGTCGGCGTGCCGGGCATCGACAGCAGCAGGCTGGTGAGCAGCTCGATGCGCCGCCGGTCGCGTTGCAGCAGCGGTGCCAAGCGCCGGCGAATTCCTAAGTTGATGCGTGCGCGGCGGTCCTCGGCGTAGTAGTTCCACAGGTAGTCGCGCTCGCGGTCGGTGACCATCTCCAGGGTCAGCTCATCGTGGTTGCGCAGGAAGATCGCCCACTGGCAGTTGGCCGGGATCTCCGGGGTCTGGCGCAGGATGTCGGTGATCGGGAAGCGGTCTTCCATGGCCAGGGCCATGTACATGCGCGGCATCAACGGGAAGTGGAAGGCCATGTGGCATTCGTCGCCGTCGCCCTCGCCGAAGTACGGGCGGGTGTCCTCGGGCCACTGGTTGGCCTCGGCCAGGAGCATGCGGTCGGGGTAGTTGGCATCAATCTCGGCGCGGATGGCCTTGAGCACGGTGTGGGTTTCGGGGAGGTTCTCGTTATTGGTGCCGTCGCGCTCGATCAGGTAGGGGATGGCGTCCAGGCGCAGGCCATCGACGCCGATGTCGAGCCAGAAGCGCATCACCCCGATTACTGCCTTGAGCACTTGCGGGTTGTCGAAATTGAGGTCCGGCTGGTGCGAGTAGAAGCGGTGCCAGAAGTACTGGCCGGCCACCGGGTCCCAGGTCCAGTTGGATTTCTCGGTGTCGAGGAAAATGATCCGCGTGCCATCGTACTTCTGGTCATCGTCCGACCACACGTAGAAGTCCCGGGCCTTGCTCCCACGCTTGGCATGCCGGGCGCGCTGGAACCAGGGGTGCTGGTCGGAGGTGTGGTTGATGACCAGCTCAGTGATCACCCGCAGGCCGCGCTTGTGCGCCTCGGCGATGAAGCGCCTGGCGTCGGCCATGCTGCCGTAGTCGGGGTGCACGGCCTTGTACTCGGCGATGTCATAGCCGTCGTCGCGCCGTGGCGAGGGATAGAACGGCAGCAGCCAGAGGGTGTTGACGCCCAGTTCGGCGATGTAGTCGAGCTTGCCGATCAGGCCTGCGAAATCGCCGATGCCGTCGTTGTTCGCGTCGAAGAACGATTTTACGTGCAGTTGGTAGATCACTGCGTCCTTGTACCACAGCGGATCGTCGATGAAGGCTGCCGGGCGGGAACGCTTGGCCATTGGGGACTCCTTTCATTTCCGTTTCGACACGCACCCTGTAGGAGCGGCCTTGTGTCGCGAAAGGGCTGCGTAGCAGCCCCAGCAATCTGTCATGTCGCTAAGAACCTGAGGCCGCTTTGCGCCCCTTTCCGACTGGTCCGACGCCTCGGCAAGGCCGCGCCTACAGGGGATTAGCGCAGCTTTTCTATGCGCCAGATACCAAACGGCTGGTGCCACGGCTCGATGCGCATCCACTGGGTCTTGCCATGCCAGGTCCAACGGTGGCCATTCATCAGATCCTCGCCCTGGGTATCGGCGTTATCGTCCAGCCCCAGCTCCCATAGCGGCAACTCGAAGCTGGCCTCCTGGGCATTGTGCGGGTCGAGGCTGATGGCCACGAGGATGAAGTTGTCACGCTCGGGCGTGCGCTTGGCGAAGTAGAGAATGTTGTCGTTCCAGCAGTTGAGGAACACCACCCCCAGGTGGGTCTGCAGGGCGCGGTTCTGCCGACGGATGCGGTTGAGCTGGGCGATCTCGGCGACAATGTTGCCGGGCTGGGTGAATTCGCGCGGGCGGATCTCGTACTTCTCCGAATCCAGGTACTCCTCCTTGCCCGGCAGCGGCGTGCCTTCACACAGCTCGAAACCCGAGTACATGCCCCAGAGGCCCGAGCCCATGGTCGCCAGCGCGGCGCGGATAAGAAAGCCGGCACGGCCCGAGGTCTGCAGGAAGAACGGATTGATATCCGGCGTGTTGACGAAGAAGTTGGGCCGGTAGCACTGGCTCCACGGCGGCTGGTTGAGCTCCTCGACGTATTCACGAAGCTCTTGCTTGGTATTGCGCCAGGTGAAGTAGGTGTAGCTCTGCGCGTAGCCCACCTTGCCCAGGCGCGCCATCATCGCCGGGCGCGTGAAGGCCTCGGCGAGGAAGATCACCTCGGGGTACTGGCTACGCACATTGGCGATCAGCCATTGCCAGAACGGCAGCGGCTTGGTGTGCGGGTTGTCGACACGGAAGGTCTTCACGCCCTCCTCCACCCAGCCGACCACCACGTCGCGCAAGGCCAGCCACAGGCTCGGCACCGATTCAGGGGCGTAGAAGTCGACGTTGACGATGTCCTGGTACTTCTTCGGCGGGTTCTCGGCGTAGCGGATGCTGCCATCGGGCCGCCAGCTGAACCAGCCGGGGTGCTGCGTGAGCCAGGGGTGGTCCTGGGAGCACTGGATGGCGAAATCCAGGGCGATCTCCAGCCCATGCTCGGCGGCGGCGGCGACCAGCCGGCGGAAGTCCTCGCGGCTGCCCAGCTGCGGGTGGATGGCATCGTGCCCACCCTCGGGGCTGCCGATGGCGTAGGGACTGCCGGGGTCACCGGGCTCGGCCTGCAAGGCATTGTTGCGGCCCTTGCGGTGCTTCATGCCGATGGGGTGGATCGGCGGGAAGTACAGCACGTCGAAGCCCATGTCGCGGACCATCGGCAGGCGCTGGTGCACGTCATTGAACGTGCCATGACGTTCAGGATCGTCGGTGACAGAGCGCGGGAACAGCTCGTACCAGCTGGCGAACAGCGCCGCCTCGCGGTCCACGTCCACGGCAAATTCGCGGCTTCGGGTGAGGTAACTGCGGTGCTCGGCCTCGGCCATCAGCTGGGCGGCATCAGGATGCAACAGCAACGCCACCTGGTCATCCACCAGCAAATCCGGCAGGCGCTGTTGCAACCGTTCAAGCTGCTCGCGCAACAGCCCGTCGCTGCGCTCGATGCCCTGGCCCAGCAGCAGCCGGCCCTCCTCCAGTTCGAGCTTCACGTCCACACCGGCGGCGTACTTCTTCTCCAGGTCGTGGCAGAAGGTGGCGAACGGGTCGATCCAGGCCTCGATGCTGAACAGGTGCAAGCCCAGATCGGCGGGGGTGAACTCTGCCTGCCACAGATCGTTGCCCGGCGAGTGCATTGCCACGCAGTGCCAGCGCCTGCTGTGGGCCTGGCGCCAGTTCAGGCTCACCGCCAAGCGGTCATGGCCGTCGGTGTAGACCTTGGCGCTCACCTCGACCTTGTGCCCGCGCACCGCCTTGGCGGCGAAGGTGCCGCCGTCGAGCACCGGGCTTGCGTCCTCGATCACGATGCGCGGGGCCAGCAGCGCCTGGGCCAGGCTGATGGCCTGGTCCGGGTTATCGTTAGCCATGGCCACGCTTTCGAACGGCTCTTTACCAGACATCGACCTGCTCCCCTGGGCTGGTGGCGGTAAGGGTTCAGAGCCCTGTTGGCGCGCGGGGGTTCAAAAAAAATGAGCGTCGGGCGCAGGCCTGGGTCAAAGCCTGCGACAACGCTTCATTCATCCCGCGAGGCCAGGCCCATGAACATTCCCATTCCACCGGAGACACCCGACCCGAACATCGACGACCCGACCTTGCCGCCGCCGGTGCCCGAGGAGGATCCGGACGAGCTGCCGATCAAGCCAACCGTGCCGCCGACCGTGGGCGATCCGCCGAGCCAAGAGCCGCCAGTGAAAGCTTGAGGATAGACAAGGTTGTGAGAGGTTGACCGCCTGAACTGGCCCCTCGCGGGCAAGCCCGCTCCCACAAGTGCCGTGTCGCCTGCGTGGGAGCGGGTGTGCACCGCGATGAGGCCGGTCCTGACAAGCACAAAGCCGCGCCCGATACACCTGGTATTTCTGCCAGTGGCGCCCGATCACGAAGCCAAGTACAGAGAAGCACCACCCTCTGACGGTCACCTCCGGCATGCGCTCGCGCCTCTACATCGCCTTCCACCTGCAATGGATCCTCGCTGGCCTCCTCGAACAGAGCCTGCACCGGATCCGGCCGAACATCGCCATGGACGAACTGGGCGCCGACAGTTTCGACGTGGTGGAACTGCAAGCCATCGTGGAGGAAACATTCGGCATCTTGATCCCCGATCAAGTCCAGACCTACACCACCTTTGCCGAGCTGGTCGACCTGGTCTACAAGGCGATGCCTAGCCCCCCAGCTCCTCCACGCTGATCTCACGCATCCTGAACTTCTGCACCTTCCCCGTCACCGTCATCGGAAATTCATCGACAAAACGGAAATGCCGTGGCGTCTTGAAATGCGCCAGCCGCGCCTTGCACCACTGCTGCAACTCGTCCGCCGTGGCACTGTGCCCAGGATGCAGGCGAATCCACGCCACCACCTCCTCGCCATACTTGCTGCACGGAATCCCCACCACCTGCGCCTCGGCCACCGCCGGGTGGGTGTGGAAGAACTCCTCAAGCTCGCGCGGATAGATGTTCTCGCCACCGCGAATGATCATGTCTTTGTTGCGCCCGACGATGCGCACGTAGCCTTCGTCGTCCATCACCGCCAGGTCGCCGGTGTGCATCCACCCGGCCGGGTCGATGGCGTCATGGGTGGCCTGCAGGTTGTCCCAGTAGCCGAGCATCACGCTGTAGCCCCGGGTGCACAGCTCGCCGATCTCGCCCCGGGCAACGATGCGCCCTTCAGCGTCCACCAGCTTGGTCTCCAGCTGCGGCTGGGTGCGGCCCACGGTGGTCACGCGCAGCTCCAGGCCATCGTCCGGGCCGGTCTGCAGCGACACGGGGCTGGTCTCGGTCATGCCGTAGGCGATCTGCACCTCGGCCATGTGCATCTGCTCGATGACCTTGCGCATCACCTCGATCG
The DNA here is from genome assembly GCF_057480955.1 of Pseudomonas sp. P65(2024). Lineage (NCBI taxonomy): Bacteria > Pseudomonadati > Pseudomonadota > Gammaproteobacteria > Pseudomonadales > Pseudomonadaceae > Pseudomonas > Pseudomonas sp. P65(2024). The sequence goes on along the minus strand of NZ_JBLIYX010000015.1, from coordinate 32,182 downwards.
GGCAGGTGGCGCCAGCCATGATGCCGCTGCGCAGTGTGGACAGGTCCAGCACGGGGCGGCTGGGGTGATCGAGCATGGCGATGAACATGGTCGGCACGCCATAGAGGATGCTGGCGCGCTCCTCGGCCACTGCGCGCAGGGTGAGTTCGGCGTCGAAGGCGTCGTTGGGGTAGATCAGGGTGCTGCCGTGGGTGATGCAGCCGAGATTGCCCATGACCATGCCGAAACAGTGGTACAGCGGCACCGGGATCACCATGCGGTCCTGCTCGGTCAGGCCCAGGCTCTCGCCGACCATGTAGCCGTTGTTGAGCAGGTTGTAGTGGCTCAGGGTCGCGCCCTTGGGCGCGCCAGTGGTGCCGGAGGTGTACTGGATGTTCACCGGCTGGTCGAACTGCAGGCCCTGCTGCCGGGATTCGTAGACGGCGGGTTCCACCTGCCCTGCCCGCCCAGCCAGCGCGGTCCAGGGCACGAAGCCCATGGGCGGCTCGGCGGCCAGGCTGATCACCCCGCGCAGGTCGGGCAGGCGCTCACTGGCCAACTCGCCCACGGCATGTAGCGCCAGCTCAGGTACCAACTCCTGCACCATCGCGTGGTAGTTGGAGGACTTGAAGGCATCGGCGCACACCAGCCAACGGCAGCCGGACTGGCGCAGCACGTATTCAAGCTCGCCCACGCGATAGGCCGGATTGATGTTGACCAGGATGGCGCCGACCTTGGCGCTGGCCAGTTGCAGAATGCACCACTGGGCGCAGTTGGGCGCCCAGATGCCGACCCGCTCGCCCACCTCCACGCCCAGCGCCATCAAGGCCCGGGCGTGCACATCGACCTCGGCGGCCAGCTCGCGCCAGCTGTAGCGCACTCCCTGGTGGCGCACCACCAACGCCTCGCGCTCGCCGTGAAGGGCGACGGTGGCATCGAAGGCCTGGCCGATGGTCAGGGTGAGCAAGGGTTTGTCTTGACGGCCGCGCGTGTAGCTTGGTTGAGGCATGGTTGTCCCTTCTTGTGGTTGTTCTGGGCATGACTGAAGCAGGCGGTCGTTACTCTGGCGCAGATTTACGTTTACGTAAAGGTGACGTTGCGATTGACAGTCCCGGAAGGCAGGTTTACGTTAACGTCAACCGCAGACATGACGGCGTTGTGGGAGCGGGCTTGCCCCGCGATGAGGCCGGACCAGGCAATACCGCTGGCCGTTCTGACGGGCATCGCGGGGCAAGCCCGCTCCCACAACGCCGCAGCAACCGCTCCCATTTCAAGAACAAGAAGGTGCCCGCACATGCATTACCCCAGCCTGAACTTCGCCCTGGGCGAGACCATCGACATGCTCCGCGACCAGGTGCGCACCTTCGTCGCCGCCGAACTGGCGCCGCGTGCCGCGCAGATCGACCACGACAACCTGTTCCCCGCCGACATGTGGCGCAAGTTCGGCGACATGGGCCTGCTGGGTATCACCGTGCCGGAAGAATACGGCGGCGCCGGCCTGGGCTACCTGGCCCACGTGGTGTCGATGGAAGAGATCAGCCGCGCCTCGGCCTCGGTGGCCCTGTCGTACGGCGCCCACTCCAACCTGTGCGTCAACCAGATCAACCGCAACGGCACCCACGAGCAGAAGCTCAAATACCTGCCCAAGCTGATCAGCGGCGAACACATTGGCGCCCTGGCCATGAGCGAGCCCAACGCCGGCTCTGATGTGGTATCGATGAAGCTGCGCGCCGAAAAACGCGGCGACCACTACGTGCTCAACGGCAGCAAGACCTGGATCACCAACGGCCCCGACGCCAACACCTACGTGATCTACGCCAAGACCGACCTGGACAAGGGCCCCCACGGCATCACCGCGTTCATCGTCGAGCGCGACTGGAAAGGCTTCAGCCGCAGCAACAAGTTCGACAAGCTCGGCATGCGCGGCTCCAACACCTGCGAGCTGTTCTTCGACGGCGTCGAAGTGCCGGAAGAAAACATCCTCGGCCAGCTCAACGGCGGCGTGCGCGTGCTGATGAGCGGCCTGGACTACGAGCGCGTGGTGCTCGCCGGCGGCCCCACCGGCATCATGCAGAGCTGCATGGACCTGGTGGTGCCCTACATTCATGATCGCAAGCAGTTCGGCCAGAGCATCGGCGAGTTTCAGCTGATCCAGGGCAAGATCGCCGACATGTACACCCAGCTCAACGCCAGCCGCGCCTACCTTTACGCCGTGGCCCAGGCCTGCGACCGCGCCGAAACAACCCGCAAGGACGCCGCCGGGGTGATCCTCTACACCGCCGAGCGCGCCACGCAGATGGCCCTGGAGGCCATCCAGATCCTTGGCGGCAACGGCTACATCAATGAATTCCCGGCTGGGCGCCTGTTGCGCGACGCCAAGCTGTACGAGATCGGTGCCGGCACCAGCGAGATCCGCCGGATGCTGATCGGCCGCGAACTGTTCAACGAAACCCGCTGAGCACAAGGAACCGGCGTCCATGGCTACCTTGCATACCCAGATCAACCCACGCTCGGCGGAATTCGCCGCCAACAGCGCGGCCATGCTCGAACAGGTCCAGGCCCTGCGCGGCCTGCTCGCCCAGGTCAGTCAGGGCGGCGGGCCGAAGGCCCAGGAGCGGCACACCTCGCGCGGCAAGCTGCTGCCCCGCGAGCGTATCGACCGCCTGCTCGACCCAGGCTCGGCGTTTCTGGAGATCGGCCAGCTGGCCGCCCATGAAGTCTATGGCGAAGACGTGCCGGCCGCCGGCGTGATCGCCGGCATCGGCCGGATCGAAGGCGTGGAGTGCATGATCGTGGCCAACGACGCCACGGTCAAAGGCGGCTCCTACTACCCGCTGACGGTGAAAAAGCACCTGCGCGCCCAGACCATCGCCCTGCAGAACCGCCTACCGTGCATCTACCTGGTGGACTCCGGGGGCGCCAACCTGCCGCGCCAGGACGAAGTGTTCCCCGACCGCGAGCACTTCGGGCGGATCTTCTTCAACCAGGCCAACATGAGTGCCCTGGGGATCCCGCAGATCGCCGTGGTGATGGGCTCCTGCACCGCCGGTGGCGCCTATGTGCCGGCCATGGCCGACGAGGCGATCATGGTGCGCCAGCAGGCGACCATCTTCCTGGCCGGCCCACCGCTGGTGAAGGCCGCGACCGGTGAAGTGGTCAGCGCCGAGGACCTCGGTGGCGCCGACGTGCACTGCCGCACCAGCGGCGTGGCCGACCATTATGCCGACAACGACGAGCACGCCCTGGCCATCGCCCGGCGCAGCGTCGCCAACCTCAACTGGCACAAGCAGGGCAAGCTGCAGTGCCAGGCGCCGATCGCGCCGTTGTACAACGCCGAGGAGCTGTACGGCGTGGTCCCGGCCGACGCCAAGCAGCCGTTCGACGTGCGCGAGGTGATCGCTCGCCTGGTCGACGGTTCGGTGTTCGATGAGTTCAAGGCACTGTTCGGCACTACCCTGGTGTGCGGCTTCGCCCACCTGCACGGCTACCCGGTGGCGATCCTGGCCAACAACGGCATCCTCTTCGCCGAGGCCGCGCAAAAAGGCGCGCACTTCATCGAACTGGCCTGCCAGCGCGGCATCCCGCTGCTGTTCCTGCAGAACATCACAGGTTTCATGGTCGGCAAGAAGTACGAGGAAGGCGGCATCGCCAAGCACGGCGCCAAGCTGGTGACTGCCGTGGCCTGTGCGCAGGTGCCGAAGTTCACGGTGATCATCGGCGGCAGCTTCGGCGCCGGCAACTACGGCATGTGCGGCCGCGCCTACGACCCGCGCTTCCTGTGGATGTGGCCCAACGCGCGCATCGGCGTGATGGGCGCCGAGCAGGCGGCCGGCGTGCTGGCCCAGGTAAAGCGCGAACAGAGCGAGCGCAGTGGCGAAGTGTTCAGCAGCGAAGACGAGAAGAAGCTCAAGCAGCCGATCCTCGACCAGTACGAGCGCCAGGGCCACCCCTACTACTCCAGCGCCCGGCTGTGGGACGACGGCGTCATCGACCCGGCGCAGACCCGCGATGTGCTCGGCCTGGCGTTGTCCGCCGCGCTGAACGCCCCGATCGAACAGAGCCGCTTCGGCATTTTCCGGATGTGACCCATGAGCGAATTCGCCACCCTTGAACTGGTCAAGGACCCTCGCGGCTTCGCCACCCTGTGGCTGAGCCGGGAAGACAAGAACAACGCCTTCAACGCGCAGATGATCCGCGAACTGATCGTCGCCCTCGACCGCCTGGCCGAGGACGCCAGCCTGCGTTTCGTGGTGCTGCGCGGCCGCGGCCGGCATTTCAGTGCCGGCGCGGACCTTGCCTGGATGCAGCAGTCGGCGCAACTGGACTTCAACACCAACCTGGACGACGCCCACGAGCTGGGCGAGCTGATGTATGCCCTGCACCGGCTCAAGGCGCCGACCCTGGCCGTGGTGCAAGGCGCGGCCTTCGGCGGTGCGCTGGGGCTGATCAGCTGCTGCGACATGGCCATCGGCGCCGAGGATGCGCAACTGTGCCTGTCGGAAGTGCGCATCGGCCTGGCCCCGGCGGTGATCAGCCCGTTCGTGGTCAAGGCCATCGGCGAGCGCGCCGCCCGCCGCTACGCCCTCACCGCCGAGCGCTTCAGCGGCGTGCGCGCCCGTGAGCTGGGCCTGCTGGCCGAGGTGTACCCTGCCAGCGAGCTGGACGCCCAGGTCGAGGCCTGGGTCGACAACCTGCTGCACAACAGCCCGCAGGCGCTGCGCGCCACCAAGGACCTGCTGCGCGAGGTGGACGCTGGCGAGCTGAGCCCGGCCCTGCGCCGCTACTGCGAGAACACCATCGCCCGCATCCGCGTCAGCGCCGAAGGCCAGGAAGGCCTGCGCGCTTTCCTGGAAAAACGCCGCCCCGCCTGGCAAGACAACAAGGAGCCGCGCCCATGAGCCGACCCACGCTGACCACCCTGCTGGTCGCCAACCGCGGCGAGATCGCCTGCCGGGTAATGCGCACCGCCAAGGCCATGGGCCTGACCACCGTGGCCGTGCACAGCGCCACCGACCGCGATGCGCGCCACAGTCGCGAGGCCGATATCCGTGTCGACCTCGGTGGCACCAAGGCCGCCGAAAGCTACCTGGTGATCGACAAGCTGCTCGCCGCGGCCAAGGCCAGCGGCGCCCAGGCGATCCACCCGGGCTATGGCTTCCTGTCGGAGAACGCCGGTTTTGCCCGCGCCATCGAGCAGGCCGGGCTGATCTTCCTCGGCCCACCGGCCAGCGCCATCGATGCCATGGGCAGCAAGTCGGCGGCCAAGGCACTGATGGAGCAAGCCGGGGTGCCGCTGGTGCCGGGCTACCACGGCGAGGCCCAGGACCTGGAGACTTTCCGCGCCGCCGCCGAGCGTATCGGCTACCCGGTACTGCTCAAGGCCAGTGCCGGGGGCGGTGGCAAGGGCATGAAGGTGGTCGAGGACGAGAGCCAGCTGGCCGACGCCCTGGCCTCGGCGCAGCGCGAGGCGCAGTCGTCGTTCGGCGATGCGCGGATGCTGGTCGAGAAGTACGTGCTCAAACCGCGTCATGTGGAGATCCAGGTGTTCGCCGACCAGCACGGCAACTGCCTGTACCTCAACGAGCGTGACTGCTCGATCCAGCGTCGCCACCAGAAGGTGGTCGAGGAAGCCCCGGCGCCGGGCCTGTCCCCCGAGCTGCGCAAGGCCATGGGCGAGGCCGCGGTGCGCGCCGCCCAGGCCATCGGCTACGTGGGCGCCGGCACCGTCGAGTTCCTGCTCGATGCCCGCGGCGAGTTCTTCTTCATGGAGATGAACACCCGCCTGCAGGTGGAGCATCCGGTCACCGAAGCCATCACCGGGCTCGACCTGGTGGCCTGGCAGATCCGCGTGGCCTGCGGCGAACCGCTGCCGCTCACCCAGGAGCAGGTGCCGCTGATCGGCCATGCCATCGAGGTGCGGCTGTATGCGGAGGATCCGGCCAACGAGTTCCTGCCGGCCACCGGCACCCTGGCGCTGTACCGCGAGTCGGCGCCGGGCGAAGGCCGCCGGGTGGACAGCGGCGTCAGCGAGGGCGACGTGGTGTCGCCGTTCTACGACCCGATGCTGGGCAAGCTGATTGCCTGGGGCCAGGACCGCGAGCAGGCGCGCCTGCGCTTGCTGGCGATGCTCGATGAGTTCGCCATTGGCGGGCTGAAGACCAATATCGCCTTCCTGCGCCGCATACTTGCACACCCGGCGTTTGCCGAGGCGGAGCTGGATACCGGGTTCATTCCGCGTCACCAGAACGTGTTGCTGCCTGCGCCCCAGGCGCTGCCGGCGCAGTTCTGGGAGGCGGCCGCCGAGGCGTGGCTGCAAGGCGAGCCTGCGTTGCAGCGCCAGGACGACCGCGCTTCGCCATGGGCGGCTCGCGATGGCCTGCGCCTGGGCTTGCCGGCGCGCAGCAGCCTGCATTTGCAGTGCGAAGGGAATGAGCAGGCGGTGGCGCTGGAACGCAGCGCGCCTTCGGCCTATCGGCTGGAGGGGGAGCAGCTGTGTCATGACCAGGACGGCCTGCGCCGTCGTCACCTGGCGGTGCGTCGGGGGGGCACGCTTTACCTGCAGTGGGCCGGCGAGTTGCACGCCATCAGCGCCCATGACCCGATTGCGGCGGCAGAAGCCAGCCACAGCCATCAGGGCGGGCTGGGCGCGCCCATGAACGGCAGCATCGTGCGGGTGCTGGTCGAGCCGGGGCAGGTGGTCGAGGCCGGTACCGCGCTGGTGGTGCTGGAGGCGATGAAGATGGAGCACAGCATTCGGGCGCCCCACTCCGGGACGGTGAAGGCGCTGTTTTGCCAGGAGGGGGATATGGTCAGCGAGGGGACAGTGCTGGTCGAGCTGGAGGCGGAGTAACGGCGGCAATGTGTTCGCCGAAAGGGTTGTTTCGCCTATGAGATCGAGCGCCGCCCGCGCGGCGCATCGCGACGCAAGGCCGCTCCCACATTTGTTGCAACGTGCCGAACCTGTCAGGCCATGGTTGCCCGCCCTGGCGCATGTCTTGAGACAGGCGGGGCGGCAGCAGTGTCTATGCTGGGACCGCGTCGGACCAACGAGGCGGACCAGGTAATGGCACAGGATTGACTGGCCCGAAACAGATGTGGGAGCGGCCTTGCGTCGCGATGCGCCGCGCGGGCGGCGCTCGATCTCAAGAGCGCTGCAAGGCCCCCGCCTGGCACCTCGCAGCCCCAACACGGTCTGCGCGCGAACCTAGAGCACCCCGTGCATCCGCACCACAACACCAAGGAACTCGCACCCCTCCTCGCACAACACCGTCGGATACAAGGTATTGAGCGGCCTGAGCATCCGCTGCCCACCCTCCTCGATCAACTCACGCAACACCGCCGGCTTACCGGGCTGCCGAGCCACCACCAGCCTGCCCGGCGTCACCTCGACCCCGGCATCCACCAATACCCGCACCCCCAGCGGCACGCTCCTGCCACTGGCGGCATTCATCGAATCGTTCTCGACCGGTAACCAGAACGCATTGCCCGCAGGCATGTAGTCGGTAAGCTCATGAATTTCACTGGATTGTGGCAAAGGCCCATCCAGATCGGCCCAGCCCAACACTGGAAAGCGAAAACTGGCATGGCGCAAGGCATTGACTGAAAGAGGCCGCTCCACGGCATAGACACCTCTGGTCTCGCGAACCGTGGTGTCACGCTCGACCACCATCACCCGCGCTTCGAGGTAAACCAGCCCGAGCTTTTCCAGTTTCTCGTTGACTGTCACCAGGGTGGGTCTGCGCGTGCCACGCAGCCAATGGCCAACACCGCCTTGGGTCATGCCCAGGCGCTCGGCCAATTGATGCTGCTTGAGGTTGTGCTCGCGCTGGTAGCGCGAGAGAAATTCGATCCAGTTTTCCATGGCTGTGAACGATACGGACTGGATGAACGGCATCAATACACATCCTGAATTATCTCAGGACTCAAAAATAATACAAATTGACCTAACATCAACGCTCATTGTCCTCGAAGGGATTTCACAGGAGCAGTCATGAGCAATTCGACAAAAGAAGAAACAGATCTCGACGAAGAAGCAGCCCGCCGCGCCCTCGATTTCTACCTCAACCCCACCCCCACGCCTCGCGACCTGGAGCGTTCGCTATGGACCCTGCGTGAAGGCGTCAGCAACGCCCAGGCCTGCGACCATGCCATGGCACTGCTGCGCTGCGCGTCGGCCACGGCACAGGAAACCGGCAACCATCTGCAGGGCACGACGCGGGAAGTGGTATTTGCGCTGATGCACATGGTCAACATGGCCCGCGCCCTGCTGGAGCAGTGCCACGCCACGGAAAAGGCATCGATCTGAAGGGAGCACGTGATAGCCGACGAACGGCAAAAGCCCCGATTGCCGGGGATGAGGCGTGTGTCAGGAAGAATTTTTTAGTCAATCGCTGAAAAATCATTTGACTGGCAAATGATAACGATTATTATTGCACTCAGCAGGTCGCGAGACCCGCTGGATAACCTGCAACGTCCTCAGGTCGGACGCTCAGATTATCTCCTCATCAGGCTAATCACGGTTTTTGACCCGGCTTTTTGCCGGGTCATTTTTTTTGGCTCTTCAGGCTAATGAAGATCGTTTAATGGCCGCGATGATAGCAAAACTGTGTCAGGACGTGAATGCTCATTACAAACCTTTGCGGAATCAGCACTTGAGAATCAATCTCGTTTAGCCTAGGCTTTGTACGAAAAGGAGCCGAGCGGCGATCAGGCAAGGCGAAAACAGGCGAGGAAGCGGAGTTTACGGGTTGTAAATGAGCATTCCGAGCCTGTTTTCAACGCAGCATGATCGTCGCGCAGGCCCTTTTCGTACAAAGCCTAAGCTGATTTCGCGTCAAGGAAGACGCCCCCCACCCCTTTCCTTAATGAGCAAGGAGCTGTCCATGACCCGCCTGCTGCTGCCCCTCGAGCACGACCCGCACACCGCCGAACAGCATGGCGATGACGCGCTGCTGCATGCGCTCAAGCGTCTGCCGCGCCGGGTCCAGCAAGTGTTCCTGCTCAACCGCCTCGACCAGCTGGGCTTCGCCGCCATCGCCGAACGCCTGGACCTGCCGCTGATCAGCATCGAACGCCATATGAACCAGGCCCTGCAGACCGCCCGCGCCCCAGGCGACGCGCTGGCCAGCATCGCCGGCCAGTGGTACGTGCGCCTGCAGAGCCCGCAGGTGACCGCCAGCGAACGCATCGACTTCCGCCGCTGGCTGGATGCCGCCCCCGACCACCTGCGTGCCTTCCACGAAACCGAACTGCGCTGGCGCAGCCTGCTCGCCCCTGCCCGGCAATTGGGCCACGACGGCTGGTACCGGCAAGGGCGTGCGGCGCTGTCGCTGGGTGGCTGCTCGATTGCCGTCGGGCTTGGTGTTGCCGCCCTCGTGGCGCTGGGACTGCTGACCTGAACCCGGGGCTCAGCCCCACGGAAATTCCTGCCCCGACCGCTCTAGCCGGTGGTTTGAAGTCATAACAGCCCCTCAAAGAGAACTTTCCTACAGCAATGTAGGAAGCCGTTGGCAAGACTTCCTCCCGCACGCCCCCTATGGTCCTAGCCTTGTGCCACGCATCGAGCGCGCTTCTCCACATTGAGGCGCCCGAGAACAATGGACAGGGACCGCCATGCTTAACCATTCCTACCTGCGCTACAGGTCAAACCCCGTCATCGCTACAACCAACTGCGAGATTGCGCCTTCCTGCTATCCGCGCCAGCGACTCATGCTGCCCCAACGATACTCAAAGGGGGTACGCCCATGACCCTCAGCCTCAGTCAGTCCATCCTGGACGCACAACGCCAAGCCATCCCCGTCCCCAAGCCCCGCTGCTCCGCCTGCCAGCGTATCGGCCTGCCCATCCTCCTGCTGCGGACCGCCTACGCCCCCAGCCCCAAGACCCTGAGCACGCGCAACCTGCCCAACTACAACGGTGTCGCCGGCATTCCCATGCACAGCGAGCAACTGCGCATCCTGCGCCAGGGCTATGTCTACGTGCTGCTCGACCAACGGGTCTGGCACGCCTACCAGGTCACCCCCGAAGGGGCACTGCGCCAGTTCCCGGCCTTCCAGCCACCCCCGCAAGCCGGCAAACCTTTGTCCACGGCCTGCCGGCAAGAACATCACGATGTCATCGCGTCGTTCATCAACATCAACACCCTGCTGTACTCGACCGCCTGGATCGCCTTCGCCAACGATCCCTGGCCCAAGCCCGTGCTGGACCAGTACAAGCATGCCATCGCGAACAACGACCCCGAGTTCACCAGCCGCTTCCAGGCACTCGACCTGAAAGCGGCCCGCGAAGCGCCCGGCAGCGTGGGACGGGCCATGCACGCAGACCGCCTGCAACTCGACGAGGTCCTGGAATACGCCGTGCCAAGCACCGGCCCCTTCACCAGCGTCCATGGCTTCTACCCTCGCCTCGAGCGCCTGGCGGCCACGCGCACGTACATCGCTGCCCTGATACAACGCGAAGAGCTCGCCGACGGCGTGCTCGCGCTGACGGTGCCAGACCCCGTCGGCATGGTCCAGGAGTGCAACGCGCAACGCCTCGCCTGGGTCCAGGCCCTGCAGGCCTGGCGCGCCGAGCCGCAACGGCACTTCGAGCATTTCACCTCCCTGGCCCTGCTCGGCATCCGCGAGCTGAACGCCACGCTGGCCGCCGGCGAGGCCGCCGCCGAAGTCGAGCGAGAAGCACGGGAGGTGGAGCGCTGGAACAGCAGCCCCCTGCTCGCCGCCAAGGCCCCCCTCCCCGCCGTGGATGTCGAGGCCCAGTTGCCGCGCAGGATCGAACGCAAGCAGCAGGAGGCACGGGAACGCTTCGAGGAACGCTACGACGAAGGTGAGCGCGGCGCCTTCGCCAGCGCCTACGAGACCGAACTGCACAACCGCCAACAGCTGATCGACCAGCTCGCCACCTTGTACGCGGAGCTCTACGCCGCCCCGGCGTTTCAACGCATCGCCTACAACGACTACAGCGCCATCGACTGGCGCTCGGTGGAGTACTTCGTGAGCATGCTGGGCACCTGCCTGTACGGCGGCCCCAGCGAAACCCAACCGCAGGACGGCGCCGCGCTCGGCGCGAGCCAACGGCTGTGGCAACAGGAACTGGAAAACCCCGACAGCCTGCTGTACCAGGCCCTGGTCGCCAAGCACCAAGGGCTGCTCCGGCAACTGCTGGAGGCCTTGACCAGCCAGGACCTGAGCAAGGTCTACGACACCGTCAAGGGCCTCACCACCAGCTACGAGGGCCAGCAGTTGATGGTCAAGCCGGTGCGCGACGCCATCGGCCAGTTGCTCGCCGCCACCGCCAATGCCGGCAACACCCTCCACCAACACCTGTCCGCCGGCGCCCAGCAGATGATCGGCTACGTGCACAGCGCGGCGCTGCTGCGTTTTGCCGGGCAGCACATGACGCAGCTCGTCGTGCCGCTCAGGGCGGGCGAATACCTGAAGCTGCTCAACGAAGGCCTGCAGGCGCGCACCGATGCCCTGCTGGGCCAGCTGGACCAGGCCTTTCGCAAACCCGCCGCGCACAAGGTCAACGCCATGCTGCTCAGCGGCGCCATCACTGCGGCGGTGTCCGGCAAGCACGGCAAGGTCGTGGAACTGGTGCTGTGGACTATGGAAAGCGCCGAGGACCTGCAGGCCCGGTTGCAGCACCTGCAGGCCAGCGCGGGTAGCGGCGCTGGCGAGGCCTTGCGCAGCGTGCGCATAGGGGCGGACAGCCTGCAATACCAGGCCGCCCACAGCCTGCGCCTGCTCAACCTGAGTGCGGAGCAGACCCGTGCCCTGGCCCGTGAGGCCATGGGCAACCTGCGCAGTGGCTTGTCTGGCTTGGGGCCGGGCCGCGCGGACTTGATGTTGAGCCTGGGTGGGTTGTGGTTCCAGCAGGACAGCCTGCGCAGGAATCATGACGCGCTGAACGCGACCCCAGGCAATGCGGAGGCCGAAGCGCTGGCAGCGGTGTGGTCGTCGTCCATTGGGGTTTTGGGGTTGAGTATTGAAGCGACAGGGAAAGCGATCGAGATATTGCGGCCTGCCCGGGCCGCCGTGACGGCGGGTTCGACATTGATGCAGGGGACGCAACTGGTGAAGTACGGTGGTGCCATTGCTGCCGTGGCCGGCTTTGCTGATGGAGCTAATTATGCATTAGCTGCTCAACGAACAGACTTACAAGGTGATTCAGCATCTAAACTCCTTTACATCACAGCGGGATTTCTTTCAATAGGCTCGGGAGCTGCAGGAGTTAGCACACTTTACTTTGGTAGCGCATTCCTGGGACCTGTAGGTATAGCACTAGTACTTGCACTTTCAGCCTACACGCTTGCTACGATCGCCAAGAAAAACGAATCATCTCCACTGGAAACCTGGGCGCGCCAGTCCAGATGGGGGCTGCCAGCTTCGCATCGTGAATGGCAGGTCGCGGAAGACTACGACAACGCTATAGGTGCTCTCAATGCTGCCCTATTGGGCATCACTGCGCATGCCTCAATAGATATAACATTCAAAGAAACACACCCTCCGAAAACGATAGAGCCGTTCGTTACGCTCAGGGATAGCTTCTCGGTTCCACTCGAAACACGCCTGAACTACACAATCACCATTCCTAACTTTGTTCACGGACAGGCAAGGTACGAATGGACGCTGGTAGTTTATTCGCCGGGTAGAAACACTGTACCGACCGTGTACTCAGGAGACAGCGACAAGGAAAAAACCGAGCCATATGAGAACACTGACATTCCAGAGAATAGTTCTCGCCAAGGAAAGACCCTAAGAATAGAAGGAAGCACATCAACTGCGAACTTAAAAACCATAGACGCTTTTGAGTTAACAGTCAGCTATTGGCCCGACAAGGACGACACCATAAATCTCGCGAGGCTCATAAAAAAACAAGACAAACTAGATACAAGGGAATATAAATGAAACGACCTACCCTAATCCCCCCGTGCTCTGGTTGGAAAGAAGATTTCAATCCTCCGGGGTCGCCCCGTAGAGTCGAGCCTTCTCCCAACCTAATAATCTCCAATCATCAAGACAACATCTATCTAGAGATACCTCGAAACTCGGTTAACACGGGAGGACTGCTATTTCTATGCCTACCGCCCAGCATATTTTCACTATTTATATCTATAACAATAATAATAGACAGCATTCAGGATAGCGCTTACAGCTTCTTACCTATTGGATTTGCGGCACTATTATTCGCAACCTGGCAGGCAACCTCATTTGCTCGCCCAATTCGCTCCGCCCCTCGCGACGAACCCATACGATTCAACCGTGCCCGTCAAAAAGTCTACGCTTACAACTTTACGTTCTGTTGGTGGAACCCCTTCATCCCATGGCCAATAAAAATCGTCAGCTACGACTGGAAGGATGTACGCGCCGAACGCTGGAGAAAACAGGCTGTCACCCACCAAGGCTCGCACCTCGTGAAGACAGGGATCATGTTGTCCGTCGTCGAACCGGGCACCAACAAGGTCATCGACCGGTTCTCCTTGAGTAATACGTATGGGGAAGAGTCCATCTGGGCCTACATCTGCACTTACATGCAACATGGTCTCGATGCTGTTTCACCTGCCCCACACAATGAAGATCACAACCTTCTCCTCTGGTATCAGTTCGCCAAGCGTCTGGGAGCAGAGGTCAAGTGGCCAGAGGCGATAGACCGCGAATCCCGCACCGCCCCTGAGCCCTCCACCGACTCACAGGCCACGAACAAAGTGACACCCTGAACACCTTTCGCGGTGTAGAGTACCTCCCACAACAACGCCAACAGGAGGCTGGCAATGACCGTGACGCTCTCCCCGCTGCACATCGACTGCGATTTCGACTCCGGCAATATCCTGGTCCTGGACGCCAGCGACCCTGCGCACGTCCACCTGAACATCCGCCCCGATACCCACAGCGACCACTTCCAGTGGTTCCACTTCAAGGCCAGCGGCCTGACCCCGGGCCAGGTCCATCGCTTCAGCCTGGACAACGCCCACCAGTCCTCCTACAAGAACGCCTGGACCGGCTACCATGCCGTGGCCTCGTACGACCAGCAGACCTGGTTCCGCGTGCCCAGCCAGTTCGACGGCAAGGCCCTGAGCTTCGACTTCAAGGCTGAACAGGCGCAGGCCTGGTTCGCCTACTTCGAGCCCTACCCGCGCGCCCGGCACAACCAACTGATCGAGCGCGCCAAGCAGATTCCCGGCGTCGAGCTGCTGGCCAGCGGGCGCAGCGTGCAAGGGCGCGACATTCCCCTGCTGCGTGCGGGCAGTGGTGCGACCGGCAAGCGCAAGCTATGGATCATCGCCCAGCAGCACCCGGGCGAGCACATGGCCGAGTGGTTCATGGAAGGCGTGATCGACGCCCTCGAAGCCAACGGCCCGGTCATCCAGCAACTGCTGGCCAAGGCCGACCTGTACCTGATCCCCAACATGAACCCGGACGGCGCCTTCCTCGGCCACCTGCGCACCAACTTCAAGGGCAAGGACCTCAACCGCGCCTGGCAGGACGCCAGCGTCGAACTGAGCCCCGAAGTGTTCTTCGCCCAGAGCCAGATGAAGCTGCATGGCGTGGATGCGTTCATCGACGCCCATGGCGACGAGGAGATCCCCCATGTGTTCACCGCGGCCTGCGAAGGCAACCCCGGCTACACGCCGCGCCTCGCCAAACTGGAAGAGCAGTTCCGCAGCACCCTGTGCAGCCTGACCCCGGACTTCCAGACGAAATACGGCTACACCCGCGACGAGCCGGGCCAGGCCAACATGACCCTGGCCTGCAATGCCGTGGGCCAGGCCCATGACTGCCTGTCGCTGACCCTGGAGATGCCGTTCAAGGACCACGACGATGCGCCGAACCCGCGCACCGGCTGGTCGGGCGAGCGCTCCAAGGCGCTGGCCGGGGCGGTGCTGGAGACGTTGCTGAAGATGGTCGGCGATCTGCGCTGAGCAACCCGGTCCCATTGTGAGAGCGGCCCTTTCGCGACACAAGGCCGCTCCCACAGGTGTGGTGTTACTCAGAACTGCACATCCAGAATCACACTGTCGGTATAGGTCGCCGCCGGCGGCGTGGCCTGGTCGGTGTACACCTTGGCGTTGTAGTTGAACACCTGGCTCCCGGTCCCGGTCCCCGCCCCGGGGTTCACCTCGGCATCGCTGCTTGAGCGCCGCGCCGCGCCCACCGAGCCCCAGCGCACCGCGCCGGCGCTCTTGAAGATATCGTAGGCCAGGTAGTTGTTGGCGCTGGACTTCATACGCCGCCGCCCGCCCGAGACATTCTGCCCGTCATCCAGCCCCACCGTGTAGTTGCTGCCTTTGGTGCACGACACGCTCACGCTCTGGTTCACCGTGCCGAATCCGGCCACCACCGGCGCGCTGGCGAAGCTGATGTTGGGCGTGGTGATCTGGCAGTCGTTGGTCACAGTGAGGCTGACCAGCAGGGTCTGGTTGCCGCTGCCGATGTCGCGCCCCAGGCAGATGGCACCGATACCAATCCCCGAGCAGTAGTTCCAGCTCCAGGCGATGTTCAGGGTTTCCTGGTACAGGCCGGCGGCGACATTGGCACCGACCACGGTCTTCAGGTACAGCGGCACGGCTTTGGGCGTGGTGCCGTTGAGCAGGCCCAGGGCATCGATGATGCCATTGCGGGCGAAGTCGAACTGCACGCCACGGCTGATCGGATAAGTGGTGGTATTGTCGGCGTAGAGCGTATAGGGGATCACATCGCCGGTCGGGCCCACCAGCCCACTGCTGGACGAGGTGAAGGTGGCATAGAAATGATCATTGCTGGTCAACAGCGACAACAGCGAACCGGTGCACTGCAGGCCGGCATTGGTGGTCGAGGCACTCTGCACGGTGGTGCGCACCAGCGTCGAGTTGACCGAGCCGAAGGCCGCCGGCGCGGTGGCCACCGACGCGCACAACGCCCAGGCCGCTCCCGGCAGCGACAGCAGACCCGCCAGGCATCCGCGGATCAGCCAGTTCATCGGCACTCCAACGGGCCGATCAGCGGAATCGGCCCCTGCCCTTCAGGCAGGTCGAAGGCTACCTGGCACTGCCCGCCATCGGCCTTGTCCACCTGCAAGCGATTGTGCGGTGCCAGGTTCTCCAGGTAGACCAACCCATCCCACCCCACCACCGCCTCGCCGCCGCTTTCCTGATGGCGTACCCGGCTGCCCAGCTTGAGTTCCTGCTGGTCAGCATCGACCAGCACCAGACTCGCCGCCAGCACACGCTTGAGCGGGAACTCCAGCAGGTAGCCGCTGCCACGGCGCACCGCCACGCGTTGCTCCACCTGCGGCGCCAGCACATCGGCAGGCAGGTCCATCGGGTCGATCTCGTACTTGCCGCGGTAGTAGCCGCTGCTGTACGGCACCAACAGGTGGCCGTTGCGGTCGGTGCGACCGATCTGCTGGTTCTCGTAACGCACCGGCACGTCGGCGTAACCGCTGGTGCTGACCACCACGAAGGCGTCGTCAATGCGATTGGCGGCGAACAGGCCTGCATCCATCAGCACCAGCGAGCCACTGGCGTCGGCCCAACGGGTCATTTCGCCGCTGCTGCCGTAGGCGCCCACCTGCAACTGCACCGACTGCAGACGCCAGGTCAGGTCGGCCTGGCGGTAGTCGTCGCGGTTGCCGCCGGTGGCATAGCCCAAGTTGTAGCCCACCCCGCCGCCCACCGGCACCGCCTGGCTGTAGTTGACTCGCTGCAGGTCCTGGCCGTCCTTGCTGCGCTCGGCGCTGAAGGCCAGGGTGCCGCGCAGGTCGAAGGGGATCACCAGCTGCGCCTGCACCGCCCACTGGCTGTCACCGACCTCGCGGTTGGCCGACAGGTACAGGCTGCTGTTGCGCCACAGCGGCTTGCTCCAGCTCAGGTTGATCAGCCGCGTGCGCGTGCCGTCGCCGGCGCGTACGTCGAAATAGCCGGCACCAAGGCTGCCGTAGCGGTCCAGGTTGAGGCTCAGGGTGGCCTGCTCGCTGCGCTGGCTCAGGCGGGTGAAGGGGCTGTCGACCAGCGACAGGTCGGCGTAGTCGCCGTGGCGCTGCACGCGCTGGTAGTTGAAGCCGATGCGCCGGCTGTTGTACTGGTAGCCCAGCGCCACCTGCTGGCCCGTATCGCCTTCGAAACGGCTCTGGGTCAGCGCCGCGTTGAGCACGCCGAAGGTACCCAGGCGCAGGTTGCCACCCAAGCCGCCGAGCATCAGCGACTCGGCGCTCTCGGCATGGGTTTCCAGGGTGAAATAGTCGGACACCCCGTGACGCAAGGTCGCCGAGGCGACCCCCGGGCCATAGGCGAAATCACGCACGGCGTAGTCGCGGCGCAGGCTGCCGGCGGCCACCGAAAAGTCCGACAGCCCCTTGGTCAGCAGGCTACTGGTGACATAAAACGGCAAGGTGGTCGACACCTGCCGGCCGAGGGCGTCGGTGGTCACCACCACCGCTTCGCCGGCGCCGTTGATGAACGGCACGTTGGTCAGGGTATAGGGACCCGGCTGCAGTTCAGTGCTGCTGCTCTTGTAGCCGTTGATGAACAGGTCCAGCGAGGTCGGCACGGCAGCTTCGCCGGCAAAGGCCGGCAGCGGATAGGTGACCAGGTCGGGACGGGCGCCGAAGTCGCGGGACAGTTGCAGGCCGCCCACCCGCACCGAGGTGGTCCAGGGCAGCGCGCC
Source organism: Pseudomonas sp. P65(2024) (assembly GCF_057480955.1). Classification (NCBI taxonomy): domain Bacteria; kingdom Pseudomonadati; phylum Pseudomonadota; class Gammaproteobacteria; order Pseudomonadales; family Pseudomonadaceae; genus Pseudomonas; species Pseudomonas sp. P65(2024). Next base: position 14,561 of record NZ_JBLIYX010000015.1, on the reverse strand, counting down.
GGTCACCAGGTCGCCCGCCTCATAGGTGAGCAGGCGCAGCTCGTCGGTGTAGCGGAAGGTGGTGTCGTAACGCAGGAAACCCTGGCGACCCTGGGCTTGGGCACCATTGAACGACTGGCGCCACTGCCCGGTGGTGGAAAAAGTGCCCCAGTCGTCGAACAGGCGCAGCTCGTTCCAGGCAGCCAGGTAGCTGCCGCCCTCATCGGTGTCGTTGAGGTAGGCGTCGTAGTTGAGCAAGGCACCGAAGCTGCTGCGGGCGTCGCTGGCCGGGTACAGGTTGCGCTCGCCGACCTGCTGGTCGGGTAGCCAAGCCGGCGGCACCTGCAGCAGCAGGCGCTGGTTCTGGCTGTCGTAGTCGCCGTGCAAGCCGGGGATCTCGTCCAGGGCCACTTCGCCCTGGGGTTCGCCCGGCAGCCTGATGCCCGCCTCGCGCAAGACCTCGCTGGCCAGGTACAGGCGCCCGGCGCGCTGCTGCACCGGCACCAGCTCAGCCTTGGCCACCTGGTTCACCTGCAGGTCGAGGTACAGCGTGGCGTCGGCGATGGCGGCCTGTTCCGAGGGTGGCGGCGGCAGCTCGTCGGCCACGCCCAGGCCGGGCCCCAGTACCGCCAGGCCCAGGCACAACCGGTGCGTTGCCACCCACACCCAGCTCACACACGACTTCCAACCATTACCGGGTCCTCCCTGGCCCCTGTGATCCGTTCAAGCGCGGCTTATTGCCCCTGTTTGATGGCCTGGGCCACCTCCTGGCCGTTGACCCGTCCCTTGAGCACGCTGGCCGCGCCCGGCGTGGCCGGTGCCGGCCAGCGCATGCTGGCGCCGGGCAGCACGTAGCCGAGCAGCCCCTCTACCAGCGGCCGGTCCGGGCCGGCCTGCTGCAACACCACGTCGGTCAGCCGCGCATGCACCGGCCCCGTGTTGCGCAGCTCGACATAGGGCTTGCCCTGCACCGTCACCGCGCGCCAGCTCAACTGCGGCTTGCCCACGCCCTCTGCGCTGCGCCTGCCCTCTGGGTCGGGCTTGCCCCACAGCCCCTCGCCGTAGACGAACAGCGGCACCGAGTAGCGCATCTGCAGGCGGATTGCCGCTTTCGGCCCCTCGCTGGCGGCATCGGTCGGCAGCGGCGAAGGGATCTCGTCGATGATGATGCGGTAGGCCTGCTCCTGGCCCGCGGGCGAGCTGCCGGTGCGGGTCAGGCGGATCAGTTGCTTCTGCCCCGGCGGGATATTGGCCACCGGCGGGCTGCCGATGATCTCCCGCTGGGCCTGGAACTGCTCCTGGTACTCGCCCTGGCGCCAGGCGAACACCCGCACCTGCAGGCTGGTCGGCGCAGAACCACGGTTTTCCAGCCACAGCGCGCCGGCCTTCTGGTCGGCCTCCAGCACCGGGTCGATCGGCCAGATCAGCACCGAAGTGGCCGCGAAGGCCGGTGCACTGGCCAACAGCAGCAGCCCGATGACCCCACGCGCCCAGTTAGCGCCTGCCCCCATGCCCCTCTCCTTCTCTGTTATCCGCAGTGGCCTTTCACCAGGTCACCGTCACTTGTACGACATCGGTGTAGGTCCCCGCCGGCAAGGTGCCGGTCAGGGTGGTACGGCCATAGACCGGCAGCTTGATCGCCGTCGGGTCGCTGTAGCTCACCGCCACGCTGCTGCCGATGCCCAGGCTCTGGCTGAACGCGGCGTCGCGGTACAGCTGGTAGGCCAACAGTTGCGCCCCCCCCGAACGCTTGAGATTGCGCGTGCCGCTGGCGCTGTTCTGGCCGCCGTCCAGGCTCATGCTCAGGGCCACGCCGGGGGTGCACTGGAAGGTCACCGTGCTGCCGCCGAGCGAAGTGCTCAGGGTGGCGGTGGACAGCGCCGAGCTGGTGCCGTAGTCGAGCACGCCATAGGCGGTCACGCCGCCGACCACCAGGCAGCCGGCGACGATCTGTGCCGTCACCTGGAAGGTGCTGGTGGTCACCGCGTGGGCACCCTGGGTCAGCGCCAGGCACAGCCCGACGGCCAGCAGCCGCACCGCGCCCGGCATGGCTCAGAAACTCAGCTCGACCGCCACCGTGTCGGTGTACACCCCGGCCGGCAGGCCGGCCTTGCCACGGGCCTGCCCGTAGAGGTTGACAGTCTGCGCCACGCCCGTGCTGGTCGGCAGGGTGATGGTGCCGTCGATCGCCAGTAATTGAGTGTGCCCGGCGTCGGTGTAGAAGTCGTAAGGCACGAAATTGCCCGCGCCATCGGCCAGTGCCCGGGTGCCCCCGGCGGACTGCGAGTCATGGGCGCCGGCACGCACCTTGATCGTCGGCACCGTGCCTGCCGAGCAGAGAATGCTCATGGCCCCGCCGCCGCCACCGAGCACCTGGCCATTGGCGGTGGTGAACAGCGAATCCTGGGTGCCGAAGTTGAGGCTGCCGAAGTTCAGCCCCGAGCTGCCGCCACTGCCGTTGACCTGGCAGGCGGCGGTCAGCGTCAGGGTCGAGCTGATGGTGCCGGTCACGGTGGCCGCCTGGGCCTGGGCGGCCAGGGCCAGACCAAGACCGGCGAAGATGTAGCGGGTGAGGTGCTTGGGCATCGGAGTCTCCTTGCGTGTTACCAGTCCAGAGTCACCCTGAGGGTGTCGCGATACAGCCCGGCGGGCAGCGCGCGCGGTTGCGCGACCACCACGCCATAGATGGGCACGGGCACCTGCTGGGTGCCGCTGATGGTGAAGGTACGGGCCTGGCCGATGCCATAACGGCTGTTGCCGCCCGGATCGATGGCCAGTTGGTAGGGAATGAGCTCGCGGCCGTTGCGCAGGCGGCGCACGCCGTCGCCACCGTTCTGCCCGCCGTTGATGCGCACGCTGAAGGCACGCACCTGCGGCGAGCAACTGATCTGCAGGCTGCCCTCGCCGCCGGCCTCGTCGACCCGGCTGGTCAGCGGCTGGTCCCAGGTCGGCCCGCGGGCACCGAAGTCCATCAGGCCCGGGTTGCCCAGGGTGGCCGGTTGCGGGTCGCTGCTGATCTGGCAGGCGGCGCTGATCACCAGCCGTGCCTGGATGAAGCCGGTGGTGGTGCCGTGGGCCGCGCCGCTGGGCAGCAGCAGCGGGCCGAGGGTCAGTAGCAGGATCGAACCACGGTGCAACACGTCCATGAGCATGCAGCCTCCCTACCAGGTGACCGTAACTTTGAGCAGGTCGGCGTACAGCCCGGCGCGGGGGGCCCAGGCCAGCTTGTCGATCCGTGCGTAGAGGGGCAGCTCCACCGAGCCGCTGTCCGGTACCCGCGCCGATTGCGCCACGTCCACCGCCAGCGGCTGATGCCAGGCGGCATCCCGGTACAGGCGGTAAGGTATCGGCCGGGCCTGGGCATCGGGGCTTACGAGGTAGCGCACTTCGCCGACGCCGCCGTGCTGGCCGCCATCGACACGCACTTGGTACGGGGTGTCCGGGTTGCACTCCAACCGCGGCGGGCGCTGTGCAAGCAGCACGCCACTGACCGGCGCAGCCGGGCCATCCAGGCGCGCCGCGCTGCCCAGGTCGATGCGCCCCAACGCCTGCGAACCGGCGTCGCGTTGCTGGTTGACCAGCATGCAACCACGCTGCACGCGCACCTGCACTTCGACGAGGAAATCCGCTGCCATGGCGTTGCCACTCAACCACAGGCCCAACAGCAGGGCCACAAAGCGCTCCGTCACCGGTCGATCCTTGTGCGTATGGATTGAGCTTGAGCGTAGCAGCGCGATTGGATCCGAGCTGGGGAAGGCCTACCCCTCTTTGGCATTAATGAAAATGGCAGGGCTGGACCTGTGCTTGCCGGTTTGTGTCACCGGGGCTGCCGCGCAGCCCATCACCGGCAGGGCTCAGAAGGAAATTTTCCGGTCTGGAACGAAACCTCGGCGCCCGCCCACTTTCCAATGACCAGACTCCGGCATGGCGGCCACCATTCTGGTACCGTTCATCCGCAATATTTTGTGCTAGCGCATGACTCATGCATGGACGGAACCTACAGGAGAGTCCCGTGACGACCGACCAGACCCCGCTCGACCAGGCGATCGAGCGCTGCGCCCAGGAGCCGATCCAGGTTCCGGGCAGCATTCAGCCCCAGGGTTTCCTGCTGGCTGTTGACGAGAGCACGTTGCGCGTCCTGCAGGCGAGCGAGAACGCCGAGCGATGGTTCGGCATACCCGCAGGCGAACTGCTCGGCCAGGCCTTCCCGGATCTGGTCAGCGCTGACTTCGACCTGAGCGGCCAGCTGGGCTATTTGCCGCAAGGAGACGTCTTCCCTTTTCACATTGGCGACGTGCACTTGCGCCAGGACGCACCCAGCCAGTCATTGCTGCGCGTGCTCGCCCATCGGCATGATCAGGTGCTGATTCTCGAATTCGAATCGAGCCATAAGTCCGAGGGCGTTTATCAGGGGGACTACTATCCGTTGGTGCGCGCTTTCGTCAGCACCGTGCACAAAGCCACCAGCGTCGAGGAACTGCTGCAGCATTCGGTGCGGCAGATCAAACGCCTCACCGCCTTCGGACGGGTCAAGGCCTACAGTTTCGATCCCGAGGGCAACGGCACGGTATTGGCCGAAGAGGCCGACCCTGGCTATCCAAGCTATCTGGGGCTGAGCTTCCCTGCGTCTGACATTCCTCGCCAGGCCCGGGAGTTGTACCGGGTCAATCGCATCCGCCTGATCGAAGATGCCAACTATCAGCCCTCTCCCTTGTTGCCGCCGCTGAACCCGATGACCGGCAAGCCGCTGGACATGAGCTTTGCGGCCCTGCGCAGCGTGTCGCCCGTGCATCTGCAATACATGCGAAACATGGGCACCCTGGCCTCCATGTCGCTGTCCATCGTGGTCGACGGTCGACTATGGGGGCTGGTGTCCTGCCACCACGAGCGCCCCCGACCGGTGGACTTCCAGACGCGCACCGCGTGCGAATTGCTTGCCAGTGTCCTGTCGCTGCAGATCGAGTCACGCGAATCCCACGACCGCACCCGTACCCTGCTCGAGCTGCGTGAGCGCATCGTACGCATGCTGGCGGCGATGGCCGATCGTGACAGCGTGAGCGAAGGCCTGCTCGACCAGCCCGAAGTGCTGCTGGCCTTCGCCGGAGCCAGTGGCGCAGCCATCATCAGCGCCGAGCGCTGCGACCTGATCGGAGACACACCTTCTGCGGCGCAGGTCAATGCCCTGGTGCACTGGCTGGGCGAGCGCGGCGAAGAGGAGGTGTTCCATACCGATAACGTGAGCCGTGACATCGAAGCTCTGCCGGAGCTCGCCAGCTGTGTCGGCGGAGTACTGGCCGTTGCGATCTCGCAGTTGCACTCGCATTACCTGGTGTGGTTTCGCCCTGAGCAAACCCGCCTGGTCAACTGGGCCGGACGGCCGGACAAAGCGATCAGCCCCCAAGGACACCTCAATCCACGCCACAGCTTCGAACGCTGGGAGGAGGAAGTGCGTGGTTTCAGCGCCCCCTGGAGTCCCCTCATCGTCGATGGCGTGCTCGAACTGCGCATGGCCGTATTGGGCATCGTCCTGCGCAAGGCCGAGGAACTGGCGCAACTGGCCGGAGAGCTCAAACGCTCCAACAAGGAACTCGAAGCCTTCTCCTATAGCGTCTCCCACGACCTGCGCGCACCGTTGCGGCATATCGCCGGCTATACCGAGCTGCTGAGCGAAATCGAGGGCGAACACTTGAGCGAACGCGGTCGACGCTTCCTGTCCCACATCGATGAGGCCGCACATTTTGCCGGTTCACTGGTGGACAACCTTCTAAACTTCTCGCAAATGGGACGCTCGGCGCTGCGCTTGGCGGACGTCGACCTCAACACCCTGGTCGATACCATCCGCCAGGAGTTCGAGCCCGATTACCAGGGGCGCGAAATCATCTGGATGGTCGCCTCCATGCCCAAAGTCATCGCGGATCCGGCGTTCATCAACATGGCCCTGTACAATCTCATCGCCAATGCCATCAAATACAGCCGTGGACGCCGCCCCGCGCGTATCGAAATCGGCGCCGTGCAGCACGAACTGGAGACCGAGGTGTACGTGCGCGACAACGGCGTGGGCTTCGACATGGCCTATGCCAACAAGCTTTTCGGTGTGTTCCAGCGCCTGCATCGCATGGAAGAATTCGAAGGGACCGGCATCGGCCTGGCCAGCGTGCGTCGCATCATCGAGCGCCACGACGGCCGGGTCTGGGCTGAAGGCCAGGTCGGCCAGGGCGCCAGCTTCCATTTCACCCTTCCTCGCCATCAACCGCATTCCTGAGGCGTCTGCACCTATCATGCTCAAACCCATTCTGCTGGTCGAAGATAACCCCAGGGACCTGGAGTTGACCCTCCTGGCACTGGAGCGCAGCCAACTGGCCAATGAGGTCATCGTGCTGCGCGATGGCGCCGAAGCCCTGGACTACCTGTTGCGACGCAACACCTACGCCGAGCGTGACGATGGCAACCCGGCGGTGCTGCTGCTTGATCTGAAGCTGCCCAAGGTTGATGGCCTTGAGGTACTCAAGCAAGTGCGCGATACCGCCGAGTTGCGCAGCATCCCGACGGTCATGCTGACCTCCTCGCGAGAAGAACCCGACCTATTGCGCGCCTACGAACTGGGCGTCAATGCCTACGTGGTCAAGCCCGTGGAGTTCAAGGAGTTCGTGGCAGCGATCTCCGATCTGGGCGTGTTCTGGGCGGTACTCAACGAACCGCCGCCCGGCTCGCTGCGCCTGAACAGGCGCGGCAGCAATTGAGTCAGCTGGCAATGCAAGGCGCACCACTCAGCCTGCTGCTGGTCGAAGACAGCTCGATGGACGCCGAGCTGACGCTTTTGTGCCTGGAACGCAGCGGGCTGCAGGTCCAGTCACGGCTGGTGTTCGACCATGTCGGCGTCGAGCATGCCCTGCGCGAAGACAGCTACGACCTGATCCTGTGCGACTGTGTGCTACCGGGCTCATCGGGCACTGATGTACTGGCCATTGTCCAGCGCCTGGCACCGGACATACCGTTCATCTTCCTTTCCGGCATCTATGGCGAAGAGCATGCGGTCGAGATGATCCGCCTGGGCGCCACCGACTACGTACTGAAGAAGAACCTGCCCCTGCTGCCCAAGGCAGTGCATCGGGCATTGACAGAGGTACACGAGCGCCAGCGTCGGCGCCGTGCCGAGGAGGCACTGGCCGACGTCGAGGCCCGGGCGCGCATCGCCATCGACGCGGCAGGCATGGGCAGCTGGGATTTCCGCCCGCAGGAGAACCTGCTGCTGTGGGATGACCGTTGCAAGACGCTGTTCGGCCTTCCCACCGAGACGCAAATGACCCTCGAGGTGTTCTACGACGGTATCTTCCACGAAGACCTGGCAAGGGTCCGCGCAGCCGTCGAGCAGGCCATGCGCCCGGACAGTGACGGCCTGTACCGCGCAGAGTTCCGTATCGCCCAGCCCAATGGCCTGGAGCCTCGCTGGCTGCTTTCCAGCGGCCAGAGCCAGTTCGTCGACAACCGATGCGTTCGCTTCTCCGGAGTATTGCAGGATATTCACCAGCAACGCCAGGCCACGCGCGCCTTGGAACAGCTCAACGAAATGCTGGGTGAGCGGGTCGAGCAGCGTACCCGGGAACGCGACCGCGCATGGGAGTTGTCCCAGGACCTGCTGGCAGTACTGAACAAGGACCTGACGCCGGTCACCCTGAACCCGGCCTGGGAAGCCAGCCTGGGCTTCACCCGCGAACGCCTGGGCCAGACTTCGCTTCTGCAACTGGTGCTCGAAAGCGACCAGCAGGCACTACTCGCAGAACTGGCCGCGTTGTCCTCGGGTAACACCAGCGCCCGCTTCGTCGGGCGTATCCTGCATGCCAATGGCCAACCACGCTGGCTGTCCTGGGTGGTGGTTCCTGATGACAGCCTGCTGTACGTGGTCGCCCGGGACATAACCAGCGAACGCGAAGCTACGCTGGAACTGGCCAAGGCCAACGAGAACCTGCGCGAACAAATTGCCGAACGCGAACGCATAGAGGCAACACTGCAACAGATGCAGCGCCTGGAAGCTGTCGGCCAGCTCACCGCAGGCGTGGCGCACGACTTCAACAATCTGCTGACGGTCATTCTCACCGGCGCCAGCTTTCTCCAACGCGATCTGGACAAAGGCTCACTGGACAAGGCCCTCACCCGCCTTCAGCACATCCGCGAAGCCGGTGAGCGCGGAGCCAAGCTGACTGCGCAATTGCTGGCATTCTCCCGCAAACAGCGACTCGAACCGGTGCCAGTGAACCTCAACCGCACCCTGTCCGGGTTGGAGGAGCTGTTGCGACGCACACTGGGCGGCAACATTTCGGTGCGGCTGGACCTGGATACCCGCCTTTGGCGGGCGTTGACCGATATTACCCAGACCGAAATGATCATCCTCAACCTTGCCATCAATGCCCGTGACGCGATGCCCGACGGCGGTCAACTGACGCTGGCCACCCGCAACGGCCGGATCAGTGCCCGCCCTCTGCGCCCGGAAGACCCGGATCCGGGCGAATACGTTGTACTGTCGATTCGCGATACCGGCTGCGGCATGAGTGAAGAAGTGCTGGCCAAGGTGTTCGAGCCCTTCTTCACCACCAAGGACATCGGCAAGGGCTCAGGCCTGGGGCTGGCCCAGGTGTTCGGCTTCGCCAAGCAGTCAGGCGGTGGCGTGCGCATCGATACCGCGCTGGGGCGCGGCACACAGGTCAGTGTCTACCTGCCCGCGGTGCATCAACCGGAGGCGCCGGCAACCCAGGAACAAAGTACGCAGGCTTTGCCGGCGCGGCCTGCCGGCAGGCGCAGTGTGCTGCTGGTGGATGACGACCATCTGGTACGCGAGATGATGAGCGACGTTCTGCTGCGCCATGGCTATCAGGTGCGTCAGGCGCACAGCAGCGAGCAGGCATTGGCACTGCTGAACGATGAAATAGAGGTGCTACTCACCGATTTTGCCATGCCGGAATTCAATGGTGCGCAACTGGCGCTGGCTGCGCGTCAGCGCTTCCCTGACCTGCCCGTGGTATTCCTGACGGGGTATGCCGAGTTGCAGGGGCTGGAACTGCCCGGCAGCCTGGTGATTCAGAAACCGGTAAGCGAGCAGGCTCTTGCCCAGGCACTGGCCGAGCTTCTGGAAAATAGATAGGCAGAAACGAAAAAATCGCCGAAAGGCGATTTGGGGAGAGTGTACAGCTTGAAAATGGCAGGGGCGGCTGGATTCGAACCAACGCATGGCAGGATCAAAACCTGCTGCCTTACCGCTTGGCGACGCCCCTGTATCGGATCTGGCAAGTGAATCAATCACCGCCTCACTGACAACTCCTTGCAGCACCGTGAGTTGCTGCTTGGGAATGGCCGGCACTTTAACAACCTTTTTTCGAAGTGGAAAGCTTTTTTTTAAAAAAATCGCAGAAAAACAGCAGGTTACTTGTAGCGAACCTTTTCGCGGGGTTTCTGCCCGTGAGCGACCAGGACGACCATTCGTCGTAATTCCCCCGCCTCGCTTCAACACAATTACGTTCCTCCCTTCCAATCAGATAGACCCCGTCGGCGCATCACAAGGAGGACGCCATGCCCGTTTCCCACGACCTCTACCAGGACTTGCACTACCCTCGCGAGATCGTCCAGCAGCGACGCCAACGCGACCCGCAGCTCGACCGCCTGCTCGACGAGTACATGGACATCGACAACCAGGTCCTGGCCGCCGAGTCGATCTCGGCGGGCAACTTCCAGGACGACGACTTGCGCCATCTCAAGGAGCGTCGCCTGGCGATCAAGTACATGATCGAACGCCAGCTGGAGCACAAGGCATGACCTATCGCATTTCACGATCATTGCCCGGTGGATTCTCGATTGGTCAAAATGCACGGCGTCGCGCAAGCTATGCCCTGCCCCAGTTCCGCTCCGAGGAGCCTGCCACTTGCCCACCTGGATTCCCGCACCCTTGCGCCTGCTCGGCCAGCGTTTGCGCCACGAACCGCCTGCGGATACCACCCTTGCGGACAATTTCCAGGACCGCGCGACCGAACGCGGCTACACCCTGAGTGACGGGCAACGCCGGGTGATCACGGCGATGGCCGCGCAGCTGGCCGCATTCGCGACAGGCCAGGCACGCAGCCTGTACCTGTACGGCGCGGTCGGGCGCGGCAAGAGCTGGCTGCTCGATGGTTTCTTCCAGGCCGTGCCGACTGCAGCCAAGCGTCGCCTGCACTTTCACGACTTTTTCGCCCGCCTGCACCAGGGAATGCATCGCTATCGAGCGCTGGACAACGCCCTAGGGGCAACCCTCGACGAGCTGCTGGGGGATTGCCAGGTGTTGTGCTTCGACGAGTTCCACGTCCACGACATCGGCAACGCCATGCTGCTCACCCGGCTGTTCGATGCCCTGTTCGCCCGTGGCGTGCTCCTGCTGGTCACCTCCAACTACGCCCCTGAGGGACTGCTGCCCAACCCGCTGTACCACCAACGCTTCCTGCCGGTGATCCGCCTGATCAACCGCCGCATGCAGGTGCTGGAGGTGGACGGGGACACGGATTTTCGCAGCCTGCCGGCCAACCGCGCGCATCAGCGATTTACCCAAGGGCATTATGTCTGGCCGGGCGATGCGCAGCAGCGCGAGCGCTTGCGGCTACCCATGCCGCAGCCGCTGCAACTGGAGGTCAACCAGCGCCCATTGCGCGTCCTGGCCAGCAACGGACGCCAGGTCGTGTTCAGCTTCCACGACCTGTGCGAACAGCCTACCGCGGTGATCGACTACCTAGCCCTGGCCGAGCGCTACGACCACTGGATCATCGAGGGCCTGGACGATCTGGCCGAGTGCTCGCTGGCGGCGCAGCAGCGCTTCGTCAACCTGGTGGACGTGCTGTACGACCAAGATCGCCAAGTGACGGTGATCGCCAAGCGGTCACTGGAACAAAGCCTGGGTGGGGCGCTGGCCGACCTCATGCGCACCCGCAGCCGGCTGGGGCAGTTGCACCAGGCCGGTCCGACCTGACCCTGCGCTCCGACAAACCCACTCCCACGTCATGTTCTGCCCCTGAGGATTGCGTGAGAGCGGGCTTGCGCCGCGATGACTTCAACTCGCCCTGGGCAGATCAGACAGCACCCCCTCGATCTCCGCCAGCACCGCCGGATCGTCCAAGGTCGAGGGCGGCACGTAGTCCTGCCCATCAGCGATCTTGCGCAGTACCGCCCGCAGGATCTTGCCCGAGCGGGTCTTGGGCAGGCGTTTCACCAAGCGCACTCGGTTGAAGCAAGCCAGCGCGCCGATCTGCTCGCGCACGCTGGCCACCAGCTCACCCTGCAACTGCGTCTCGCCAATGCCCTGGCCGTCCTTGAGCACCACCAGCGCCAACGGCACCTGGCCCTTGATCTCGTCGTGCACACCGATCACCGCGCACTCGGCCACCGCCGGATGACGCGCCACCAGGTCCTCCATTTCGCCAGTCGACAGCCGATGCCCGGAGACGTTGATCACGTCATCGGTGCGTCCCATGATGTAAACGAAGCCGTCCTCGTCCAGATAACCGCCGTCGCCAGTGTGGTAATAGCCCGGGTAGCTGTGCAGGTACGCCTGCAGGTAGCGCTCGTGATCGCCCCACAGCGTCTGGCTGCACCCCGGCGGCAGCGGCAGGGCGATGACGATCGCGCCCTGCTGGTTGGGCCCCAGCGGCTTGCCGTCGTCGTCCAGCACCTGCACGTGATAACCCGGTACCGCACGGTTGCTCGACCCAGGCCGCGCCGCGCTGCCTTCAAGGCCAACGCAAGGCGCGGTCACCGGCCAACCGGTCTCGGTCTGCCACCAATGGTCGTGCACCGGCTTGCCGCTGACCCGCTCGAGCCATTCATGGGTACTCGAATCGAGCTTTTCCCCGGCCAGGAACAGTTGGCGCAACGAGCCCAGGTCATGGCGACGGATCAACTCGCCTTCCGGGTCTTCTTTGCGAATCGCGCGCATGGCGGTGGGCGCACAGAACAAGCCGTTGACCTTGTACTGCTCGACCACCCGCCAGTAGGCCGAGGCATCCGGAGTACGAATCGGCTTGCCCTCATAAAACACCGTGGTGCAGCCGCTCATCAGCGGCCCGTAGACAATCAGTGAATGACCCACCACCCAACCCACATCGGAAATCCCCCACCACACATCACCCGCCTGCATGCCGTAGACATGACGCATGGCGTAGCACAGGGCGACTGCGTTGCCGCCATTCTCGCGCACGATGCCCTTGGGTTTGCCGGTGGTGCCGGAGGTGTACATGATGTACAGCGGGTCACCCGCGTCGAGCGCCACCGGCGCTACCGGCTCGACGCCAACCAGCGCTTGCTGCCAGTCCAGGTCGCGCCCGGCCTGCAGCTCGGCGCGCGCCTGCGGACGCTGCAGCACCAGTACATGCCGCGGCTGATGACGGGCCAACTGCAGGGCGCGATCGACCAGGGGCTTGTATTCAATCACCCGGTCGAATTCCAGGCCGCAGGATGCCGTCAGCAGCAGCGTCGGTCGAGCATCGTCGATGCGCAGGGCGAGCTCGTTGGCGGCAAAACCGCCGAACACCACCGAGTGCACCGCGCCGATGCGGGCGCAGGCGAGCATGGCCATCGCCGCCTGGGGCACCATTGGCATGTAGATGATCACCCCGTCCCCCTTGCCCACGCCCAGCGAGCGCAGTAGCCCGGCCAGGCGCGCCACCTCGTCGCGCAGCTGGTGGTAGGTGAAGGTCTGCTGCACGCCGGTCACGGGCGAATCGTAGATCAACGCCATCTGTTCGCCGCGGCCCTGCTCGATCTGATGATCGAGGGCCAGGTGACAGCTGTTGAGGCGCCCATCAGCGAACCAGCTGTGGGTGCCGTCGGCGTTCTGCTGCAGGGTCAGGGTAGGCTTGCGCTGCCAGGCCAGCTGTTCGGCCTGGGCCTGCCAGAAGGTGGCGGGATCGGTGATGGAATGGGCGTAGCTGTGCTGATAAGTCATTTGTTCGCAACCCGGTACTTGTTGTTATTGAAGGGCGAACCCTGAGTATGGACCGGCGCGGCCCGCCCGCCATCGGACTTAAGTCGCAACCCATATGCAGATTTGCCGCACCTGTCTGCTTACAATGGCCACTCATCAAGACAGAACAGCCTATGCATACCCTCGACGACCTACGCGCCGGCCGCCTGCGCGGCATCACCCGCCTCAATCTCTGCCAGGACTTGATCGATTTCCCTCGGGAGATCTTTGACCTGGCCGACAGCCTCGAGGTACTGGACCTCTCCGGCAACAGGCTGAGCGAACTGCCCGAAGACGTGCACCGCCTGACTCGCCTCAAGGTGTTGTTCTGCTCCAACAACCGATTCACCCACCTGCCTCACGCCATTGGCCGTTGCCAAGCCCTGCAGACAGTGGGTTTCAGGAACAACCGCATCACCCGGGTCGACGCCCAGGCGCTGCCGCGCTCGCTGCGCTCATTGGTGCTGACAGAAAACGCACTGGAGCAATTGCCCGAGGCCTTGGGCAATTGCCCACAGCTGCAGAAGCTGATGCTCGCCGGCAACCGGCTCACCACCCTGCCTGAGGGCCTGGCCAATTGCGTACGGCTGGAGTTGCTGCGCGTGGCCAGCAACCGGCTGGACACCCTGCCCGACTGGCTGCTGCGCATGCCGCGCCTGGCTTGGTTGGCCTACGCCGACAATCCCCTGCCGCCAGGTTTTGTCGCCCCTGTAACGCAGGAGAACTGCCCCTCCCTTCACTGGAAGGATATCCGCCTGGAAGAAGAGCTTGGCCGTGGTGCCTCTGGAGTGATCCACCGTGCGCACTGGAACGGCCAGGCGGCACCGGTGGCGGTCAAGCTGTACAAAGGCGCGATTACCAGCGATGGTTCGCCGCTGGCGGAGATGAGCGCCTGTATCGCCGCCGGTGACCACCCCCAGTTGGTACGCCTGGCCGGGCGCATCGACGACCACCCGCAGCAGCTTCCGGCGCTGGTGATGCAATTGATCGATGCACACTGGTCGAACCTGGCCGGCCCACCCAGCCTAGACAGCTGCACCCGTGACCGTTACCCCGGCACACGAGAACTGACCTTGCCAGCATTGCGACACCTCGTTGCCGGTATTGCCTCGGTCTGCGCCCACCTGCACAGTCGAGGCTTGAATCACGGCGACCTGTATGCCCACAACATCCTGTTCGATGCGAATGGCCAGTGCCTGCTGGGCGACTTCGGCGCCGCCTCGTTCCATCCACAGGACGACAGTCTCCCCGCACGCGCGCTCGAACGCCTGGAAACAAGGGCTTTCGGCATTCTTGTCGAGGAACTGCTGGTGCGCTGCGACAAGCCCGATACAGTGTTAGGGGAACTGGCTGAACGCTGCCAGCAACCCGATGTACTGGCCCGTCCATCTTTCAACGAACTGGCGACACAACTCGCGTAAAGACCTGTGCGGCCCCTGTAGGAACGGCCTTTCCGACCGGTCCGACGCCTCGGCAAGGCCGCTCCTACAGGGAGCGCGGCATTCGCGCCTGGAACGCGGAAAAGACAAAACCCCTACCTGCTCGCGCAGATAGGGGTTTTGCGAAATGAATCTTGACGATGACCTACTCTCACATGGGGAAGCCCCAC